>NZ_JAUJPV010000020.1:0-140617 GCF_030481585.1 Burkholderia sp. AU45388
AAGGCGACGAAGCGGCGGCGCTCGCGAAGACGCTGCGCGACTGGGTCGGCAAGCAGATCGGGCCGATCGCGAAGCCGAAGGACATCCGCTTCGGCGACAACCTGCCGAAGACGCGCTCGGGCAAGATCATGCGGCGCCTGCTGCGCTCGCTCGCGAAGGGCGAGGCGATCACGCAGGATACGTCCACGCTCGAGAATCCGGCCATCCTCGAGCAATTGAACCGCTCGATGTGACATCGCCCGCCACGGCGGGCCTATCGCTTCACCGCGGCGCCGAAGCACGACCGCCCGCCTCTCACACCGGGCTCGCGGTCGCTTCGGCGCCGGCGACAAGCATCGCCGTGCGTTCCCCGACGGCACGGCATGCAGGCGGCTCGCATCGCTTCCGCCATTGCATTTTTAATTAGTCGTACGCATTACAACACTCACAAAACGGAGACAGACGATGAAGGGAATGACACGAACGATGTGCGCGGCGCTGCTTGGCGCGGCCGCCAGCACGAGCAGCTTCGCGCAGAGCAGCGTCACGCTGTACGGCGATCTCGATGCCGCATTGCTCTATACGAGCCGGTCGCTCGATTCGGCGACCGGCGGCAACGCCGGCCGCCAGTTCGCGCTGACCGACACCGGCATGACGCCGACCAACTTCGGCATCACGGGCACCGAGGATCTCGGCGGCGGGCTGCACGCGAGATTCAAGCTGGAAAGCGGCTTCAACATCACGGACGGCGCGTTCGGCCATTCGAACGGCAACTTCTTCGGCCGCCAGGCATGGGTCGGGATCGACGGCGGCTTCGGCGAAACGAAGGTCGGCCTGCAGTTCTCGCCGTTCGTGCTCGCGATCCTCGGATCGGATCCGCGCAACGTCTCGCACTTCGGCGCGGCGCTGGTGCCGTATGTCGACAACGTGCTCGTGACGGGCCTCTTCAACCCGAACGCGATTTCGTACACGAGCCCGACGATCGCCGGGCTGACGGCCAGCGCGATGTTCGGCTTCGGCGGGAAGGCCGGCGACTTCCAGGCGGGACGCCAGTATTCCGGCAGCCTCACCTATACGAACGGCGGCTTCATGCTCAACGCGGCGCTCTACGACGGCAACGGCGGCACGTCGCCGACGCCGGTTGCGAGCACGGTCGCGTTCGTCGGCCGCACGATCGGCGCCGCCTACACGTTCGGGCCGGTGACCGGCAAGGCGTCGTTCACGAGCTACAAGGTCGCCGGCTCGTTCAGCAACGACGTGTATAGCGCCGGCCTCGATTACCGCGTCACGCCGGCCCTCGACCTGAACACCGGCGCGTGGTACACCACCGACCGCAACGATTCGCACAATCATTCGCTGCTCGCCGCGATCGGCGCCGACTACAGCCTGTCGAAACGAACGGGCCTGTATGCGCAGGTCGGCGTGGTCAACAACCACGGCGCGATGAATACGGGCCTCGGCATCACGGGCGGCGCGTTGTACGGGTTGCCGGGCACGACGGTCGGCGTCAACGCCGGCATCCATCACGTGTTCTGATACAGCCGCCGAGGACGGGCGAGTGCCACGCGCCGCCCGTCCGGACACGGAAACGACGCATAAACGTCGCGCAGACGTCATGCGAACGTCACGCACACGCGCCCCACCCGGCGCCGGCCCGGCCATCCGGCGCGCCGATCTCGATGTTTACCCGACCTCAAGTCCGCGGCCGCGCGGCCGTCAAGTCAGGAACGCATGCGCAACATCCGCCGGAAACCCGGCGCGCGTGCCCTCAAGGAGACCCACCAACGTGAACTTCTTCGGAATCGGCCGCGGCCGCCGTTCGTCGCGCGCGCTCGTCGGCGACATCGCAGAGCAGGCCGGCAGGCTCGGCATCGAGATCTGCGACGTGTCGGGCCACGTCGAGGAAGTCGCGGCCCGCGTCGCCCGGCAGGCGGAGGTCTGCCACACGCTGCGCGAATCGGCCGCCCTCACGCTGCGCGGCAACCACCGGATCGCCGAGGCCGCGCAGCAGGTGCGCAACGTCAGCGCCAATGCGTCGAATGCGGTCCAGCAGTCGCAGCAGACGATCGAAGCGTCGCTCGCCGACATTCACGGGCTCGTCGAGGGCGTCACCACGATCGGCGACCAGATGAGCGCGCTGCGCGATGCGCTCGACCACGTGCGGGCGGTGTCCGAGGAGATTTCCGTCATCGCGCGCCAGACCCACCTGCTCGCACTGAACGCCGCGATCGAGGCCGCGCGCGCCGGCGAGTCGGGCCGCAGCTTCGCGGTCGTCGCGGCCGAGGTCAAGAACCTGTCCGCGAAAACCGGCCAGGCGACGGCCCAGATCGAGACGACGCTCGCGCGGCTCGCCGAGCAGACCGAACACCTGCTCGCGGAAGGCACCGACAACGCCGCCCGCGCGCATCGCGTGCGCGAGGGCACGCGCACGATCGGCGAGGTCGTGCACGCGACCGGGCACGCGATCACCGAACTTGCGGGCGAAGCCGAACAGATCGCGTCGTTGACGGACGAGATCGAGGCGCAGTGCCATCGTCTCGACGAGCAGGTCGGCGAGATGGCGTCCGGCGTCGAGAACTCGGCCGACAACTTCTCGCAGGCCAAGGACCGCCTCGGCAATCTGCTCTCCGTCTCCGAGACGCTGATCGAGCTCACCGCCGCGACCGGCATCGAATCGCCGGACACGCGCCTGATCGACACCGCGCGAAGCACGGCCGCCGCGATCGGCAAATGCTTCGAGGTGGCGATCGGCCGCGGCGACATCACGCTCGACGCGCTGTTCGACACGCACTACGAACCGATTCCGGGCACCGACCCGCAACAGTTCATGACGCGCTTCACGGCGTTCACCGATCGCGTGCTGCCGGCCATCCAGGAGCCGGTGCTCGACGTCGACGCACGCGTCGTCTATTGCGCGAGCTTCGACCGGCAGTGCTACCTGCCGACTCACAACCGAAAGTTTTCCCTGCCTCAGCGCGCGGACGCCGCGTGGAATGCGGCCAATTGCCGGAACCGCCGGATCTACACGGACCGCACGGCGCGCATGTCCGTGGCGCATGACAAGCCGTTCCTGCTGCAGACCTATCGCCGCGACATGGGCAACGGCCAGTTCGTGCTGATGAAGGACGTGTCCGCGCCGATCGTCGTCGGCGGACGGCCATGGGGTGTCCTGCGGATCGGCTACACCGTCTGAACCGGCGCGGGCGGGCCGCGCGCTACTGCTCCAGCCCCACGCCCAACGGCCGCTGATCGCTGCGGCCGTGATCGTCGACCACCCGCACCGTATAGCTGCCGGCCGTGCGCGGCTGCCAGAACAGCGTGTCGCCCGGCGCGCTGCGGCCAACATACGCATCGTTGACGAACCAGTACAGCGCATGCGCGCTCGCATCGGCGCTCGCGTTGAACGCGATGCGCGTGTCGTCGGTGCTTTTCACGCGCATCGCGTACGTACTGCCGCGCAGCGGCGACGTGATGCGCGGCGGGTCGCCTTCGACCTGTCCGGCATCGCGACAATCGGCATTCTGCGGCGGCCGCCGGCGCGGAATGCCGGCCTGCGCGAACACCTGCTGCAAATCCGACGGCCAGAACTCGAAGACCTCCGTATGCGTGCGCTTGCCGTCGTACGGCGGGCACGCGGCCTTCCCCGTCGCGTCGTCGATCACGACGGGCCGGTGCACGGTGCTCACGCGAATCGGCGACGTGCCGGGGATGAACCACGTCCAGCCCTGCTGCGGACACCATTCGTTCGGCAAATCGCCGCTCGCGAGGCAGACGCGCACGCGCTTCAGTTTCGGCGGCACCGCGCGCGGCGGCTCGACGAGCGTGCGCTCCGCATTCATCGCATCGACGACCTGGAAGAACAGCGGCGCGGCCGCGTCGACACCGACGAACGCGGTATTGGTCGAATTGTCGAAATTGCCGACCCACACGACCAGCACGTACGGGCCGAACACGCCGGCCGTCCACGCATCGCGAAACGACCACGACGTGCCGGTTTTCCAGTACACGGGCACGCTCGACGGCTGCGCGCCGCTCGTCTCGTCGGGGCGCAGGTGCTGGCGCAGCATGTCCATCGTCATGTAGCTCGCTTCGGCGCTCAGCAGGCGCCGGCCGGGCAGCGCCGGTTCGTCCGCGCGCAGCCGCAGCGGGCGGAACTCGCCGCGGTTCGCGAGCATCGCATACAGCGCCGCGAGATCCTGCATCGTCACTTCGCCGCCGCCGAGCACGAGCGCGAGCCCGTAGTGCCGCGCGCTCGCGAGCCGGCGCACCCCGGCGTCCTGCAGGAACCGGTACAGGTCGGGCGACTTGAGCTGCGACGCGACCCACACGGCCGGCACGTTGCGGCTGCGGTTCAGCGCGTCGGTCGCCGTGATCGGGCCGAGGAAATGACCGTCGAAGTTCTCCGGCGCATACGGGCCGAACGACGTCGGCACGTCGCGCAGCACGGTCTGCGGATGCAGCACGCCCTGGTCGAAGCCGAGCGCATAGATGAACGGCTTGAGCGTCGAGCCCGGCGAGCGCCGCGCGAGCGTGCCGTTCACCTGCCCGTCGATCGTGCGGTCGAAGAAGTTCGCGGAGCCGACCAGCGCCTTCACGCCCATGTCGCGCGTATCGACGAGAATGGCCGCCGCGTTGCGCACGCCGCGCGTATCGTTGCGTGCGACGTAGCGTGAAATCTGCCGTTCGAGCGTACGTTGCAGGTCGAGATCGAGCGTCGTCGCGAGTCGCGCGCCGCCATCGCTGTCGCGGTTGCCATCGTCCGCCGCGCCGCCCGACGTCGTGCGCCACGCGCTGCGCGCGGCGAGCGCCTGGTCGACCGCATGCGGCGCATCGAACGGCAGCGCGGACAGCGGACGCATCGCGAGCGGCAACGCAAACAACGGCTCGAGCGACGCATCGCCCGGGTGCTTCGTCAGCCAGCGCGCATACAGCCGGTTGCGCGACACGGCCAGCGCACGATTGATCGCGTCCTGCCCGCCGCGCACGCGCCGCGCCGGATCTTGCGGAATCACCGCGAGCGCGAGCGCCTCGGGCAGCGTCAGCGCGTCCGGCATCCGGTCGAAATAGACGACGCTCGCGGTGCCCGCGCCTTCGACGTTGCGGCCGTACGGCGCGTCGTTCAGATACGCTTCGAGAATTTGCCGCTTCGAATAGAACAGTTCGAGCTGCACCGCGCGGGCGACCTGTTCGAGCTTGCCGGCCGGCGTGCGCGTGTTCAGCTTCCACAGCGAGCGCGCGAGCTGCATCGTCAGCGTCGAGCCGCCTTGCGGATTGCCGCCGCGCACGTAGGTGATCCACGCACCGCGCAAGAGCCCGTACGGATTGAAACCCGGATGCCACCGGAACCAGCGGTCCTCGTGCAGCATCACCGCTTCGACGAGTTGCGGCGACATCCGGTCGAGCGGCACCCACAGCCGGTAGCGATCGTCCTTCGCGAGCGTCAGGCGCAGCAGCCGGCCCTGCGCGTCCGTCACCGCGACCGACGACGGTTTCCAGTCGCGCAGCGGCGGATGCGGCCACAGCCGGCATGCGGCCAGCACGCCGAACACGAGCAGCGCGCCGACGAGCCAGTTCTGCCACCGATGCAGCCAGCGGCCGGCGCCGTGCAGCGCGTGCTGGAGCACGGATGCGTCAGCCACGCCCGCTGGCGCCTGACGACGGCCGTGACCCGCAGCAGCGGTACGACCGCCCCGTCATCGCACGCGCTCCACCGTCAGCGCCGTGCCGCCCGGCGCCTGCGCCTGCACGCGGCGGTCGTACATCGATTCGCCGTAGGCAGGCGGCGCAACGAAGCGGCCCGCGTTGCTCGCCTTGATCCGGTACACGAACTCGCGCACGTCGGTCGTCGCGGTGCCGTAGATCACCACGCGGTCCTCGCGGATATCGGCGAACTGCGGCTGCCACGTCGAGCCCTTCACGCCGATCGGCGAATGCCACGGCGCATCGGCCACCGGCGCCGACGCACTGTCGTCGCCGTTGCCGTCCTGTGTATCGGTCGCGGGCGGCGGCGCGATCACCGGATCGAAACCACCCGGCAGCAGGTCGACGATCGCGACGTTGCCGACGTTCGCCGAACCGGTCGCGCGAATCTTCAGGTGCACGTCGATCTCCTGGCCGAGCGCGATCCTGGCGAGCGGCTTGCCGTCGGTATCCGTGTAGTCGCGCACGATCTCGAGCCCGTTCCTGATCGCCTTCGTCGACGTGCCGCGGTCGTAGCCCGACTGGCTCGCGACCCACCATGCCGGCAGCGCGCTGCCGTTCACGAAGTCGACGCGCGACGCGCCGGCCGCCCACGTGCCCGAGCGCACGAGGTTCTCCTGGATCGACGATACGTCCTTCGGCGCGGCCCCCGAGCGCACCTCGTTGATCGCGAGCCGGTCGAGCTGGCCCGCGTTCGACGCCGCATACGCGTCGAGCGCGAGAATCGTCATCGCCGACGACAGCGTGTTGTAACGGTTGTCGACGAGCGGCGCGGCGAGGTTGTCCATCGCGCGCGGCGACAGCTTGCGCACGCGCTCCGGGAAGTGCTTCGCGAGCAGGTACAGCACGCTCGCATCGCGCGTCAGCGGGTCGATGTAGTAACCGGTCGAATAATCGCCGTCGGACGCGCGCTTGCGTTCGAGCAACGCCTGCGGCCCGGCGATCAACGTGGCGGCCTCCTTGTCCTGCTTGAGCAACTGATACGACGCGGCGAGCCACGCCGCCGCGAGATCGTTGCGCCAGTCGTTCGGATAGGCCGCCTGCAGCCGCTTCTGCACGGCCGCGAGGCTGTTGGTCGTCACGTTGCCCTGGCGCGTAAGCAGATACACCGCGTACGCGCGCTGTCGCAGCAGATCGAGCGAGCCGAGCGAATCGTTCGCGGCGAGCCGCTGCAAGTACTGGTTGCCCGCGTCGAGCATGTCCTTCGGCACCGCGACGCCGCGCTCGCGCGCGTCGAGCAGCACGTGCATCGCATACGCGGACACGAACGGATCGGCATCGGGCGTCGCGCTCCACAGGCCGAAGCCGCCCTGCGCGTTCTGCCGGCCGCGCAGCACGCCGAGGAACTGCGCGATCGCGCTCGCGTTCGCCGCATCGACGCCGGCCTCGGGCGCATGCATCGCGCTCGTCAGCGCGCGCGCCGACAGCCATTTCGCCGCGAACACGCGCGGCACGGCCGCGCTCACCATCTGCTCGCTGCAGTAGTGGTCGAAGTTGACGAGATACGACGACAGCCCTTCGGACAGCACCAGCGGCGCCGTGGAAATACTCGCATCGCGCGACGCATACGCGTCGTACATCGACCGCAGGTTCGGCACGCTCGCCTTCTTGCCCGGGTCGAGCCGCGCGACGTCGAGCTGCGTGCGGAACGCGGCAGCCGGCCGCACCGACACGTCGACACGCTGCTGCGCGCCCTTCGCGCCGTAGCGCGCGCCGAACGACAGCGCGCCCGAGCCGAGCGTATCGGTCGCCTTCACGCGGAACAGCGCGACGCCTTCGTGCTGCGACGCGAGCGCGACGTTCTGCGTCGCCGGCCCGATCACCTGCAACTGCGGGCCCGTCTTCAGCGTGACCGCCACCGGCACCGGCTGGTTGCCGACACCCGTCAGGTTATTCGCGACGCCGACGCTGACGTCGGCCTCGTCGCCCGGCGCGAGCGTCGTCGGCACGTTCGGCGACAGCACGAAATCGCCGCGCACCGTCGTCGCGCCTTCGAACGTGCCGACAAGATCCGGCGACACCGACACGGCCATCACGCGCAGCTTCCCGTTGAAGTAGTCCGGCACCGTATAGCTCAGGCGCGTGTCGCCGTTCACGTCGACGATCCCCGACCAGTAGACGACCGGCTTGTCGCGCTTGCGCTTGAACGGGTTCAACTGGCGGCCGATCGCGTCGTCGGCGTCGCCGCCGGGCGCGGCCATCGCCATCAGCTTCTCGAAGTCCGGCAGGATCAGGTCGAGGATCTGCGACGTGCCGACTTCGAGCATCCGCTTGCGGAAGAAGAACTTCAGCGGATCGCCGAGCTTGTAGCGCGCGACCTGCAGGATGCCCTCGTCGACCGCGAACACCACGACCTTCGCGGGCTTCGCGGAATGCACGGTGAAGTTGACGGTATCGCCCGGCTTCACGAGCGCCGGCGCATCGACGCTCACCGCGTTGCGGCGCGCATCGAGGTTCACCGAGAACGGCACGACGCCGTAGCTCAGCGGGCTCATGAAGATCTCGTCCGACGACGGGTCACGAATGTACTGCACGTTGATGTAGCCGTTACCTTCGAAGCCGGCCGGCACCGTGATGTGCTGGATCGAGCTCGTCGTATCCGCATGGAACCACGCGTGCGCATACACCTTGTCGCGCTCGATCGTGATCAGGCCGCTGCCCGCGTAAGGTGCGCGGATCGCGATTTCCACCTGCTCGCCCGGCTTGAAGTCGTGCTTTGAGAGGCTTACTTGAAGCTCCGCGTTGCGGTCGAGCGAACGCGTGACGTTCGCGTCGCCGGTGACCGAATACTCGATCCGGTTCACCGCGGCGCCGGCCGCATTGCGGATCACGAGCGCGTAGCTGCCCGGCTTGTCGGTGCGCAGCGCGTAGTCGAGCCCGGCTGCCGGAATCGACAGCGGCTTCTCGTCGACCGGCACTTCCTTCAGCCGCGAATCGTATTTGTACGCGCCGGAATCCTGTTTGGTCAGCACCGACACGTAACGCTGCTCGACGAGTTGCGCGCGCAGGTCCTTCACGTCGATCGCCTTCGCGCCCGGATCGATCGCGACGAGCCGCACCGTGCGCGGGCTGCCGCGCTTCACGTAGCCGAGATCGTCGACCGACTTGTAGCCGACGAGCCAGTCGTTGTTCGACACGAGCGTCTGCGCGTTCGCGGCGACGTTGCGGCCGCCTTCCGCTTCATACGCCTTCGCCTGGAAGTAGAGCTGGTAGGTCGCGTCCGCGTATTTGTCGAGATCGAGATCGAATTCGGCATGGCCCTTGTCGTCGGTCGTGCCGTCCTGCAACGTGGTCGTATAGCCCTCCTTCGCGCGGCGTGCGTCGAAGAAGTGATAACCCTGCCAGCTGCGGAACGACGGCCACACGGGGCGCAGCGTCAGCGTGGCCGCGACGCGGCGCTTCTCGGCCGGCGTGCCGAACAGGTTCTGCGCATCGACGATGCCCTTCAACCCCTTCGGCTTCACCCACCCTTCGACGACCTGCTGCGACAGCTTCGCGTCGACCTTCATCCGGTCGGGCAGGAACTCCTTCACCTGCACCGTCGTGCTGCCGATCGGCTCGGCGCCCGGCTGGCCGTCCTTGACGATGTAAAGGTTGACCGTCCACGTACCGGTGGGCGCCGTTTCGGCGGTCGTGTAGCCGAGCTCGGTGAAACCGGTCGCGTCGACCGTCACCGGCTTGCGCTCGACGGTCATCCCGCGCGGGTCGACGATCTCCGCCTGCAGCGGCACGCCGGCCGGGCTGCGCGCCCAATTGGCCGCGCGCACGATCAGGCCGATGTGGAACGGATCGCCGGGCCGGTACAGGCCGCGATCCGAGAACAGGTACGCGGACAGTTGCCCCTGGCCCGTCGCGTTCCGTTCGCCGTCCACGTCGAAGCGCGAGAAGTCGAGCTGCCGGTCGCGGCCGGCCACCGGCAGGAACGACAGATCGGTGTCCTTCTTCACGACGTACAGTTGCGGCCGCTTCTCGCGGTCGAGCCCCTTGAACGCGGGGAAATGCACCACGCCGTCGGCGCCGGTGGTCTGCGTGAACAGCGCCTGCCCGTTCACCGCGAGCACCGATACCGTTGCGCCCGCAGCCGGCTTGCCCGTGCGGATCGACTGGATGAACACGTCCTGGCTGCCGTCCAGCGCCTTCTTGACCAGCATCCCGAGATCGGTCACGACGATCAGGCGCGTGTCGCCGAGCGCGTTGTCGCCGTCGTCGCCGTTGCCGCTGCTATCGCCCGAATCGGCGTTGTCGGACGAATCCTGGCTGCCGTCGCCGGACGATGCATCGCCATCTTTCGCGTCGTCGGCCTTCTTCTCGGCCGCCGGATCATACTTCGACAGGTGCAGCAGGAACACGCCGCGCTTGTCGCCTTTCAGGTACTGACCGAGATCGACGCCTTCGTAATGCGCCTTGCCGGGGTCGCCGGCCGGAAACGCGCGAGTCTGCACGAAGCGCTCGACGATGTGATCCTCGCTGAACGAATACGACAGCTCGGGCCGCGCGTACGTGCCGTTGTTGAAGCTCACGAGATGCTGGATCTGGTCGGGCAGCACGCGGCCGATCTCGACCTTCATGCCCGGCAGGTTGCGCGACACGACCGACAGCCGCTTGCTGCCGCTCATCGACAGCAGCGAGCCGTCGGCCATGAAGCGCAGCAGCTTCGGATAGTCGGGCACCGTGAACGCGGTCGTCGCCGCCTCGGCGAGCAGGTAGCCGCCCGCCGATTTCAGGTTGCCCTCGATTCGCACGACGATACGATCGCCCGGCGTCGCGTGATACTTGAAGCTTTGCAGCGTCGCGTAGTCGTTCTCGGTGGGCACCGCTTCGAGCGGCAGCGGCTTCGACTGCTTCAACACCGCGTCGCTGACGTCGGCCAGGTTCCATTCGTATGGCGGATCGTCGTCCGACTGATCGACGCCCGGCTTGCGCTTCGGCAACACCCACGCCTTCGCGCGCGCGGCCAGCTCGGCGCTGCGCACGCCGTCGGACGCTTCGGCGACGAGCACCTGCTCCGGCTCGTAGCGCTCGTTGTCGACCAGGGTCGGCGCGATATTGCCGATCGACAGGCTGTACAGCCCCGGCACGCCGACCGACGCATGCAGCACGTCCGGCGTGCCGTTGCCGCCGCGCGCGCTCTTCACGCCCTTGTCGACGTCGAGCCGCACCGTCAGCGGATCGCGCGGAATCTCGAGCGGCTGCGAGTAGACCCACGCGCTCGTCTTCATCTTGTCGTAGTTGACCGTATAGCGCAGCGGCGACACGGTCTTGCCGTCGCGGCCGACCAGCACCAGGCCGATGCGCTTCTCGAACTCGGCCGGATCGACCGGGTAGTTGAAGCGCAACTGCAGCAGCGCCTGCTTCTCCGCCGGATTGTCGGGGTTCTGGTAGAACTGGTTGTCGCCGAACGCCGCGGCGAATGCCGGCACGTCGAACGCGAAACGGTCGTCGCGCATCGTCACCTGCGGCGCGAACACGCGATGCACGGCAAAGCGCACCTCGACGTGCGCGCCGACCGGCCAGTCGGCCGCCGGCGTGAAGCGCAGCGTCTTGTCGTCGGCCCACTCCCACGCGCCCTTCAGCGCGGGCGTCATCTCGATGCCGTCGCCGGCCGGCTTGCCGACCTGTTCGATCGGCGCGGCCGATCGAGAGAACGCCACTTCCAGCGGATGCACGGTGATCTTCGGCTTGTCGGTGTCGTCGACCTCGTAGGTCGTGATCGCCGGCGCCTTCACGGTGAAGGCGACGGTTTCGGGCTCGGGCGGCTTCGGGCGATGCTTGAACCAGTAGCCGCCGTAACCGAGCGCGGCCGCGAGCAGCACGAGGCCGCCGGCATGCCACGGGCGGCGGCGCACGGCCGCGGCGGTGACGCCCATCCATGCGGGCGCCGTCCACGACACGTCGCCGACCAGCGGCCGCAGCGCGCAGCCGAGCAGCCACCACACGAAGCCCGCCGCGCGAATCGGCAGGAGCAGCAGGAAACGCAGCAAATCCATTTTGTTATTTCCTTGTCAAGGACATGCTGCCCAAGCGGCAACCTTCCCCGAATCGTTATGGGTCTGTGACGGCGCGGCCCGGTTGCGCCGTGATGATTGGGTATGTTCGACCGGATGCTGGGCGCCATTATCGATCAGACCCGAAACGATGGAAATATCGGCGTGCCGCCGCGCAACGCCAGCCGCCGACCGGCCGGTCGGATGGATTTCCACGGGTTCCAGGCCCGCCGCCCGATCTCTGCGCATGGCCGCGCGGCGTTCGCTAGAATGCGCGGCTCGGCAGGATCGAATCGAAATGAAAGGAAACCGCTTGAAACTCCCGTTCGAATGGCAGATCGGGCTGCGCTACGCGCGCGGCGGCCGGCGCTCGGTGGGCGACGGCTTCGTGTCGTTCATCGCCGGCGCCGCGATGGCCGGCATCGCGCTCGGCGTGGCCGCGCTGATCGTCGTGCTGTCGGTGATGAACGGCTTTCGCACCGAGGTGCGCGACCGGATGCTGTCGGTGCTCGCGCACGTGGAAATCTTCTCGCCGTCCGGCGCGATGCCCGACTGGCGGCTGACCGCGCACGAATCGTTACAGAATGCTGCTGTGCGTGCCGTCGCACCCTATGTCGACGCGCAGGCGCTGCTGACGAACGCCGGCAACGTGACGGGCGTCGCGCTGCGCGGCATCGACCCCGTGCTCGAGCCGCGCGTGTCCGAGATCGCGCGCAAGCTGAAGACCGGGCGCCTCGACGCGCTCGTGCCGGGCGAGATGGGCATCGTGCTCGGCGCCGCGCTCGCCGACGCGCTGCACGTGAAGATCGGCGACCGCATCACGTTCTTCGCGCCCGGCAACACCGCGCGCCCGGGCGACGCGCTGCCGCGGTTCCGCCAGTTCAACGTGATCGGCACGTTCGAGTCGGGCCACTACCAGTACGACAGCGCGCTCGCCTACATCCACATCCGCGACGCGCAGCAACTGGCCAACGTGAGCGCGCCGACCGGCATCCGGCTGCGCATCGACGATCTGCAGCGCGCGCCGGAGATCGCGCTCGCGCTGTCGCGCACGCTGTCGGGCAACCTGTATATCCGCGACTGGACGCGGCAGAACCGCACGTGGTTCGAAGCCGAGCGGCTGCAGAAACGGATGCTGTCGCTGATCCTGATGCTGATCGTCGCGGTCGCCGCGTTCAATCTCGTGTCGTCGCTCGTAATGACGGTCACGCAGAAGCAGGGCGACATCGCGATCCTGCGCACGCTCGGCGCGCCGCCCCGCTCGATCATGAAGATCTTCGCGATCCAGGGGATGACGATCGGCCTCGCCGGCACGCTGGCGGGCGTCGCGCTCGGCTGCGCGATCGCGGTGAGCATTCCGGTGGTGCTGCCGGCAATCGAACAATTGCTCGGCATCCGCTTCCTGACGCCGTCCGTGTATTTCCTCAGCGCGCTGCCGTCGAAGCTGTCCGCAATCGACGTGATCGGGATCGCGTCGGCCGCGTTCCTGATGTCGTGCGTCGCGACGCTGTACCCGAGCTGGCGTGCCGCGCGGGTGCGGCCGGCCGAGGCGCTGCGCGACGAGTAGGCGCGAGCGACTCGATCGGCGCGGCGTTACGCGATCTCGTGGAAGCCGACGCTGTTGCCGCCGTCCGGCGCGTAGCCGGCGAGCACGTCGAAGCCGACGTTGACGAGCTCCGTGCGCATGCCGTAGGACTTGTCGCCGGATGCGTCGACGAAAATCGCCGCGCCCGACGACAGCTGGCGCGCGGTGTTCAGCAGCGCCAGCGTGCCGCGCGCCGTGCCGGCCGACGCGTCGATCGTCAGCGTCGTGCCGTCTTGCGTGGTGAAGTGCCCGCCGGGCGGCACGGGCGGCGGGTTGTCCGCGACCGACCGGTTGAGCAGACTCATGAAGTGAAAGCGCGCGTCGGCGCTCTGGCTTGCCGCCGTGCGATCGCTGTCCGTGAACGTGTCGCCGCGCACGGCCGCGCCTTGCGCGGCCAGGTCGACGGCCTGCTCGTGAAAATCGTGCGTCGCGAGCACGAGGCCGGCGTTCGAATTCAGCGTCGACTCGATCCATGCGCGGTCGCTCTCCGTCATCGTCTTCGACACGACCTTGATCCCGCCGTCGTCGGTCATGAAGTCGAACTGCGCATCGGCCAGATCCGGACGTTTCGCGACGATGTCCTGAAGGCTCGTCGCGAGCGCATCGGTCATGCCGCGCAGCTTCATCGTCAAATCGCCCACCATCGACAACTGTTTCGTCATCGCCGCCTGCATCGCCTCCGGATCGATCGCCCGGACGCTGATTGGCGTGTCTGGTTGCGCGCCGGCCGCCGTCGTATCCGTCGTCTGGCGCCCGTCGAGCGCCGCCTGCGCCATTTGCGCGAGCGTAAGGCCGCCCGTCGCCGTAACCGGTATCGTCATTGCCCTCGTTCTCTCTCGTTGTGAGCCTGTTTTTTCCTGTTTACGGACGGATTGCCGGGAAGTTGAGCACACATGCGCACCCATATCGAAACTTTGTTTGATTCAAGCTAAAAAAGTTTGACACGAACATTTCACTGAGATAACTTTTGCGCAAGCTTCCGGAAAGCAATCCGGCCAGCGTGCCGACTCGCGTCGCGCTTTCCTGCCGTTGCAGCACCGTCGTTCGCAACATTCCCGCCTCATCGCATCGTGCCGTTCCGTTTCATCCGAAACCTGAAGGAAGCCCGGGCATGCCCGCATTTGATTCGCACTCCTGCTTTCGCAGCGAACCGCCGCACTGACGATTCCCGTTCGGGGCGACGCGCTCGCCTCGACGCCGGCCGGATGCGCGCCGCCTGACGCGCGCCGGCACCGGGCGAGATCCTCATCCGTCTCGCCCGCCGTTTTTGATGGTGCAGTTCCGCTTCATCCGACGCAGCACCCGGCCAGGCAGCAGGGGGCGTATCGCGAGCCGGCCGGTTCCAGACAATCACAAGAGACGAGGTCGATTCAATGAACATTCATCGAACCGAAGTGCGGCGCGCATGGCTGCCGGCGCTCGTGGCGGCCGCGACGCTCGCCGCGTGCGGCGGCGACGACGGCGGCAGCGTGGCGGGCGCGTCGGCGCTCGCGCAGGCCCAACAGGAGGGAGCCGCCGCTGCGGCCGATACATCCGGCACGCAATCGCTCGCGTCGCGCTTTTCGCCGTCCGGCGTGCCTTACGCGAATCCGGCGAGCGGCGGACGCTACAAGCCGGTGATCAGCAACGGCCAGGTGCAACCGTCGCTGTCGGGCGGCACGATCGAGGAAAACGCGTGGGTCGACACGCCGGTCGATTCCGACGGCGACGGCACGCGCGACCGCATCCACGTGCGGATCGTGCGGCCGTCCGAAACCGCGAACGGCGCGCGCACGCCCGTCATCGTGCTCGCGAGCCCGTATTACGCGGGGCTCGCCGACAGCCCCAACCACGACGTCGACGTCGAACTCGACGGCACGCCGCATCCGGCCGCGGCCGCCGGCGCCCCGGCATCGGCCTCCACGCGCATCCTCGCCGCCGCGCCGCAATCGCGGATGCTGCAGCAGGTCGAGGCGGCGGCCGCCGGCCGCTCGTGGATCGAAAGCTACTTCGTGCCGCGCGGCTTCACGATCGTCTATGCGGATTCGCTCGGCACCGCCGGCTCGGACGGCTGCCCGACGATCCTGACGCGCGACGAATCGGTCGCGATGGCGTCGGTGATCCGCTGGCTCGGCCGCGACGCGACCGCGAAGGACGCGAACGGCAAGACGGTCGTCGCGAACTGGTCGACCGGCCACGTCGGCATGTACGGCGTGTCGTACGACGGCACGCTGCCGAAGATGGTCGCGAGCCTGCGCACCCGCGGGCTCGACGCGATCGTGCCGATCGCCGGGCTGTCGAACATGTACGGCTACTACCGCTCGGGCGGCCTCGTGCGCGCGCCGGAAGGCTATCAGGGCGAGGATGTCGACGTGTACATCAAGGCGCTGCTGACGAACGCGCATCCGGAGCGCTGCACGCACCTGATCGACGAAGCGCTGCAGCAGGAAGACCGCAAGACCGGGGACTATTCGCCGTTCTGGGCCGCGCGCGACATTCCGACCGCGTTCGCGGTCGCGCCGGCGCTCGTCGCGCAAGGGCTCACCGACGACAACGTGCGTGTCGACCAGTCGACGTCGTGGTATCTGGCGATGCGACGCCAGGGCGTGCCGACCCAGCTGTGGCTGCATCGTCTGAAGCACACCGATCCGACCCGCGTGCCGGCGATGGCCGACGCATGGACGGCGGAGGTGAACCGGTGGTTCACGCGCTACCTGATCGGCTATGACAACGGCGTCGAGCAGGATCCGCGCGCGGTGATCGCGCAGGCGGACGGCACGCTGCTGAAGGAAGCCGACTGGGCCGCGCGCCACGCGACGCCGGTCACGTACTTCGCGGGCGGCGACGGCGCGAGCACCGGCACGCTGCTGCGGCTGCCGAGCGGCGGCCCGCTCGCGCGCTTCACCGACGATGCGCGCATTCCCGCGCTCACGCTGGCGAACACGCCGACCGGCGAAAACCGCAGCCGCTTCGAGACCGCCCCGCTGACGGCCGCGGCACGCCTATCCGGCACCGCGACCGCGCGCGTCAGGCTGACGTTCACGGGCGTCGCGAACGTGACGGCGCTGCTGGTCGACCGTGCGCCGGACGGCACGGCGACGATCGTCACGCGCGCGTGGACCGACCCGCGCAACCGGCTCTCCGAGTGGGTGTCGCAACCGGTGCTGCCCGGCATGCCGTACGACCTGAAGCTGACGTTCATGCCGCGCGACTACAAGCTGGAAGCCGGCCACCGGCTGGGGCTCGTCGTCCTCTCCAGCGATTACGAGGCGACGCTGCGGCCGACGCCGGGCACCGGGCTGACGCTCGATCCGGCCGGCACGTCGGTGACGGTGCCGCTGGCTTCGCCGCCGGCGGGCGCGTAACCGTGCGCCGGCTGCCGGCGTAACGGCGCCGCGTCCCCCGCCTGCATGCCCGTCGATGCGGGCGGGGGATCGCTAGATGAAGGAGTATCAGGTCGATCGTCGCGAAATCGTGCCGAGCGGCGAACACCACCCGTTCGGCTGAATTGATCCCGATGCCGACAAGCCGGCGAACCCGCCGGATTTCTGTCAAGCATTCTGCAAGCAGGCGGACTGATTCGACGCCGCCATCCGGCGCTCACACCGGCGTCAACACCGGCTGCCCCGCGAAGTGCCGCGCCGCGTTCTCGAGAAACTGCCCCACCGAACGATCGAGCGCCTCGGGCGACCAGCCGCCCATGTGCGGCGTCAGCACGACGCTGTCGAGATCGGTCAGCGCACGCGGCGGCTCCGGCTCGCCTTCGTATACGTCGAGCCCCGCGCCCGCGATGCGCCGCTCGCGCAGCGCGTCTGCCAAAGCAGCGGTATCGACAACGCTGCCGCGCGACACGTTGACGAGAAAGCCGCCGGGGCCGAGCGCGTCGAGCACGGTGCGATCGATCAGATGCCGCGTGCCCGCGCCGCCCGGCGTCGCGACGATCAGGAAATCGGCCCACTGCGCGAGCGCGTCGACCCGGTCGAAATAGCGGTACGGCACGGGCTTCTCCGACCGGTTGTGATAACCGATCTCGATGTCGAAGCCGGCTGCGCGACGCGCGCACTTCTCGCCGATCTTGCCGAGCCCGACGATACCGAGCTTCTTGCCCGACACGTTCGGCGGCATCGACAGCCCGTCGCGCCACACGCCCGCGCGGGTCTTCGCATCGAGCTGCACGACGTTGCGCACCGCCGCGAGCAGCAGCGCGAACGCGTGATCGGCGACGCAATCGTCATTGGTGCCGGCGCCCGTGACCACGGTGATGCCGCGCGCCTTCGCGTGGGCCACATCGATGTGCTCGTAGCCCGCGCCGAGCGCGCTGACGAAGGTCAGCCGCGGCAGCCGGTCGATCTCGACGGCGGTCAGCCCCGTGCTGCCGTTGGTCAGCACCGCGCGGATCGTGCCGCCGTGCTCGGCGATCGCGCGTTCGCGCGCATCGGAAGTCGGGGCGTAACGCACGTCGAACGACGCGGCGATCTCGCGATGCGCGTCGCCGCGCAGTGCGATGAGGACCAGCAGCTCGGGCTTCATGTCAGCAAGTGTCCGCAGGCGGGGTGAATTTCAGTGTAACAAGCCCGTGCGACGGTTGCGGGTTATCCCCACATCGGCTGTGGACACGCCGCCGCACGCGGTTTGCCAAAGCCCGCTCAGTCAAGTAACTTTCGGCGTACGCCCCCGTCCTGGAGATTGGCCCCGATGAAGCTCGCCCTGCCCGCCCGGATCCTGGGCCTCGCGTTCGCCGCCGCGATCGTCGCGCCCGGCGCGCACGCCGACACGCCCGTCGTGGTGTCGTCGAAGATCGACACCGAAGGCAACCTGCTCGGCAACCTCATTTCACAGGTGCTGAAGGCCCACGGCATTCCCGTCACCGAGAAGATCGCGCTCGGCACGACGCCGATCGTGCGCAAGGCGCTCACGAGCGGCGAGATCGACATCTACCCCGAATACACGGGCAACGCCGCGTTCTTCTTCAACAAGGCCGACGATCCGGTGTGGAAGAACGCGAGCCAAGGCTACGACACCGCGAAGAAACTCGACTACGCGGCGAACCATCTCGTATGGCTCGCACCGGCGCCCGCGAACAACACGTGGGGCGTCGCGCTGATCGCGCCCGTCGCGCAGTCGCAGCATCTGAAGACCTTCTCCGACTTCGGCAAGTGGGTAGCCGGCGGCGGCAAGGTGAAGCTCGCGGCCTCGGCCGAATTCGTGAACAGCGCGTCCGCGCTGCCGTCGTTCGAGAAGGCGTACGGCTTCAAGCTGAAGCCCGAGCAGCTCGTCGTGCTGTCCGGCGGCGACACGGCCGCGACGATCAAGGCCGCCGCGAACCAGACCGACGGCGTGAACGCCGCGATGGTCTACGGCACCGACGGCGGCATCGCATCGAGCGGCCTCGCGGTGCTCGACGACGACAAGCACGTGCAGCCCGTCTACGCGCCGGCGCCGGTGATCCGCGAAGCCGCGCTGAAAGCGCATCCGCAGATCGCCGACTTGCTGAAGCCCGTATTCGCGAGCCTCGACCTGAAGACGCTGCAATCGCTGAACGCCCGCATCCAGCTCAACGGCGAGCCGGCGGCCGGCGTCGCGAAAAGCTACCTGAAAGCGAAGGGCTTCGTGAAATGACGGCGCGCGCGGCGGCGTCCGCGCGGCGCGTCACGCTCGACAAGGTCGGCATCCTGATCGGCATGCTGACGATCGTCGCGGTGTTCGGCCTGTCGTTCGCGGTCCTGCGGCCGAACCGGATAGCGGCCGGCACCGGACTGTCGGTGTTCGCCGCGCTGCCCGCCATGCAGGGCGCCGCGCTCGCCGCGCTGTGGACCGTCGGCGCGCTGTGGGCGATGACGGCGAGCCGTCCCGTGTGGCGGCTCGCGGCCGGCTGCGCGGGGCTCGCGACGCTCGCGTATGCGGTCGGCGCGGCGGCAACGCACGTCGTCGCGCCCGACGACATGCTGGCCCGCGTGTCGCCCGACGCCGGCGTCTGGCTGCTGCTGTTCGCGTGGGCCGTGCTGATCGCCGACGCGCTCGCGCGCCTCGCGTTCGGCCCGTGGCGGCGCCTCGCCGCGCTCGCCGTCGCGATAGCGGCGGTTTCGGTGCCGCTCGCGAGCGGCTGGTGGGACGGCCTCTCCGTGATGCGCGAATACGCGGTGCGCAGCGACGATTTCTGGCGCGAAGCGATCCGTCACGTATCGCTCGCGGGCGGCTCGGTGGCCGCCGCGCTCGTCGCGGGCGTGCCGCTCGGCATCGCCTGCGCGCGCGTCGCGACGGTGCGCACCGTCGCGATGCCCGTGCTCAATATCGTGCAGACGATCCCCAGCATCGCGATGTACGGGCTGATGATGGCGCCGCTCGGCCTGCTCGCCGCGCACGTGCCGCTCGCGGCCGCGCTCGGCATCCGCGGGATCGGCGTCGCGCCGGCCGTGCTCGCGCTGTTCCTCTACTCGCTGCTGCCGATCGCCTCGAGCGTCGTGGTCGGGCTCGAACAGGTGCCGCCGCACGTGACCGAAGCCGCGCGCGCGATGGGCATGACGCGTGCGCAGCGGCTGCTGCGCGTCGATCTCGTGCTCGCGCTGCCGGTGATCCTGAGCGGCGTGCGCATCGTGCTCGTCCAGAACATCGGGCTGACCGCGGTGGCCGCGCTGATCGGCGGCGGCGGGTTCGGCACCTTCATCTTCCAGGGGATCGGGCAATCGGCCGCCGATCTCGTGCTGCTCGGCGCGATCCCGACGATCGCGCTCGCACTGGCGGCCGCCGTCGTGTTCGAAGCCGCGACGTCGCTCGCGAAGGGACGTGCAGGATGATCGAGATCGAACGAGTCGGCAAACGCTTCGGCGACGCGGTCGCCGTCGACGACGTATCGCTGACGATGCAACGCGGCACGATCACCGCGCTCGTCGGCGCCTCGGGCAGCGGCAAGTCGACGCTCCTGCGCATGATCAACCGGCTGATCGCACCGACCAGCGGCACGATCCGCATCGACGGCGTCGATACGGCGACCGTCGCGCCCGAGCAGTTGCGGCGCGGCATCGGCTACGCGATCCAGGGGCATGGACTGTTTCCGCACTGGAGCGTCGCGCGCAACATCGCGACCGTGCCGCGCCTGCTCGGCTGGCCGGCCGAGCGCATCGACGCGCGCGTGAACGAACTGCTCGACCTGTTCCATCTCGCGCCGGCCGAATTCGCGGGCAAGCTGCCGCACGAACTGTCGGGCGGCCAGCAGCAGCGCGTCGGCGTGGCGCGCGCCCTTGCGGCCGAGCCCGCGATGCTGCTGATGGACGAACCGTTCGGCGCGCTCGACCCGATCATCCGCAACAAGGCGCAGGACGACCTGTTCGCGCTGCAGCGCCGCCTCGGCATCACGGTCGTGATCGTCACGCACGATATCGAGGAAGCGCTGAAGCTCGGCGACACGATCGCGGTGATGGACGGCGGCCGGCTGCTGCAGGTCGCGTCGCCGGCCGAGATTCTCGGCAAGCCGGCGGCCGGTGTGGTCGAACAGCTCGTCGCGGGCGTCGACCGGCCGCTGCGCCTGCTCGCGCTCACGCCGATCGACGCCGTGGCCGAAGCCGGCCACGCCGACGGCGAACCGATCGCGGCGACGCGCACGCTGCGCGATGCGGTGTCCGAATTGTTGTGGCGCGGCGTCGATGCGCTGCCCGTCGACGATACGGCCGACGGCAACCGCCACGCACACGGCCCCCGCCGCATCACGCTCGACGCGATCCGCTCGCACGCGAGGCAGCCCGCATGACGACGCACGGCAGCATGCGGCCCAAGCGGTCTTCGTTTCCCGCGTACGTCGCCCGCGCGGCCGCGCTCGCGCTGCTGCTCGTGCTGCTGTTGCGCCCCGCGTGGCTGCAGGGCCTGTTCGCACCGTTCGCGGACAACGGCGCACCGGTGATCTACGATCGCGCGAGCCTGCTCGATCTCACGCTCGCCCATCTCGGCACGGTCGCGCTGTCGAGCCTGATCGGCACGATCGTCGCGGTCGCGGCCGGCATCGCGGTCACGCGGCCGTTCGGCGCGGATTTCCTGCCGGTGGCGCGCAGCGTCGTCGACATCGGCCAGACCTTCCCGCCGGTCGCCGTGCTCGCGCTTGCCGTGCCGGCCGTCGGCTTCGGCTTGAAGCCCGTCCTGATCGCGCTCGTGCTGTACGGGCTCCTGCCGGTTTTCGAAAGCACGATCGCGGGGATCGAGGACGTGCCGCGCGACGTCGTCGACGCCGCGCGCGGGATGGGGATGAGCGGCTGGCAGCAACTGGTATCCGTCGAGCTACCGCTCGCGTTCCCGGTGATCGTCAACGGCATCCGCCTCGCGGTCGTGATCAATCTCGGCACCGCGACGATCGGCTCGACGGTCGCCGCGCGCGGGCTCGGCGACGTGATCATCGCGGGCCTGCAGACGTCGAACACCGCGTTCGTGCTGCAAGGCGGCGTGATCGTCGGCTTGCTCGCGGTGCTCGTCAGCGATGCGATCGGCGCGATCGCGCGGGTGGCGAGCGCGCGGCGCGCGTAGCAGCCGGTGCGAAATTCTTCGAAGGAGAAACCATGGCTGCCTTGGACACCGGCCCGTTTTTTCATGGCACGAAAGCGGATTTGCGGATCGGCGACTTGCTGACGGCAGGCTTCAGATCGAATTATCGGCATGACGTCGTGATGAATCACATTTATTTCACGGCGCTGCCCAAAGGCGCCGGCCTGGCTGCGGAAATGGCCAGAGGCGAAGGCCGGCCGCGCGTCTACATCGTCGAGCCCACCGGCGAATTCGAAAACGACCCGAACGTCACGGACAAGAAATTCCCCGGCAATCCGACGCGATCGTATCGGAGCACCTCGCCTTTGAAGATCGTCGGCGAACTCGATAGCTGGGAACCCTACGATCCGGCATTCATCCAGCAGCTCAGAAGCCGGATCGAAACCGGCATTGGCGAGATCATCAACTAGCGTTCATGCGGACTCCGATGCGTGTCCGCGCAACGATCGGCGCGTCGATCATCGCGAAAGTGACAAGCCTACACGTCGCTTTCATTCGAGCCGGTGCTCGACCACTCGCCGCGATTGGCCGATATACTATGCGCCTCCCATTTCCCCGCACTCGACCATGCGACGACGGTTCTTCTGGCTGATCGTGCTTTCGCTCGGCATTGCGCAACAGGCCGCGGCGCAGCAGGCGCCCGCATTGCATGCCTCCGCGCCCGACGCACTGGCATCGACGCCGACTGTCGCGTCCGCACCGCTCGCGAACGCCAACGATCAGCCTAACGAAGCAAACCGCCGCATCACGTCCTACCTGACCAAGAAATTCGGCGTCGCAAGAGAAAAGGCCGCGAAACTCGCCGATATCGTGAGCGTCACCGCGACGAAATATTCGCTGCCGCCGGCACTCGTTTACGCGATTATTTCGATCGAATCGCGCTTCCAGGAAAAGGCACGCGGCCAGCATGGCGCGACCGGTTTGATGCAGGTCGTGCCGTCCGCACACCGCGGTATGCTGCGCGACGTGAAGGACCTGACCGAGCCGAATGCGAACGTCGAGGTCGGTTCGCGGATCCTGTCAGGCTATGTGAAAGCAGCCGGCGGCAACGTGCAGGCCGGGCTGAAAAGCTACAGCGGCGGATCCAGTGCGTATGCGGCGAAAGTGATGCAGCGGGTCGATTCGTTCCGGTTCGTGCTCGAACCCGACGACGATGCGAAAAGCGCGAATACCGGGAACGACGAGAAGGCGCACATGGTGCCGGTCAGCGATCCGTCCGGCTCCGCGCCCGCCGCTAACCGCAACGCGAAGTAAGCAATGGGCGCCCGCGTTCGCATGGCTTCGGCCCGTCGCTGCGCAGCCCGGCTGTTCGCCATTGCCGCGCTGTCGGCCGGCCCTGTATCGGCGTTCGCCGCCGTCGACTGCGAACAGGCCGGGCCGACGATGGAAGCCGTGCGACGTTGCGTGCTCGATCAGCAGCTGCAGCAAGTCGACAGCGCGTACCGGTCGCTTGCGCGCACACTGCGACAACGCAATCCCGACGCTGCCGCCCAGCTCGCGAAATCGCAAACGAGTTGGGCCGCCTTTGCCGGCGATACGTGCGACTACGTGAAAACCGCCAATCCGCAGCAAACGATGCCGAGCGACGCCTGGCTGAGCTGTTGGGTGGATTTCAGTCAGGCACGCGTGCGCATCCTGAAGAAGTGGGAAGCCCAGTTGACGCAGCCGAACTGAACTGCCGCCCGTCCCGTGTCGCCCGTCGTTCCCGTACGCAACGCGCACGCCAGCGACCGGTGCCGATGCAGCATCGAATTGTTCCGGCATTTCAGGAACAAACGACTCAATGGCCGGGGGGGGCCTTTTTTTCTTATTTTTCTGGAAGTTTAACCGTGTGGGGGGGGGCTTTCGCGCCGCCGCCCCATGGAACCGCCGGATCACCTCCCTCGTGCCTTGATCCAGCCCCCTTTGATCAAAGCTGCCCCGCGGCCCCCGTCCACCGCAGGTAATCGCCGCGCGTCCAGTCGAGCGACACGCCCACGCGCTTCGTCCCCGGCCGGATCTTCGGCTTGTGCACCGACAGCGTCAGCGATTCCAGCGCCGGCCATTCGCGGAACGACAGCACCGCGAGATCGGCCACGAGCGTTTCAAGCAACCGCGTATGCGGCTTGTTCGACAGGAACGACGCGACGCGCGCGCAGTAGCCGTCATAGTCGATCCACTCGCCCTGCTCGCTCGGCTCGCAGCGATACCCGAGCCGCGCATCGATCACGATCGGCTGCGGCGCTTCATGCTCGTGCGCATGAATGCCGATCCGCGCGGGCACCTTCAGTTCGTCGACGAACACGCTCCAGCCGCGCCCGCGCAGGCGCGGCGCGTCGATCGCCACGAACGGTTCGTCGAACGGCTTCATGATGCGAGCGGCGCCGCGGCGTCGAGCATGATGCGCACGAAATAGTCGGCGAAGCTGCGGCGCAGGACGATTTCGAACGTGTCGTCGCCGGTCGGGATCAGCGTGATCGGCGACTTGAAGTAGTGCGACTGCGCGCACTGGCCCGGCTTGAACACGCGCGGATGCAGATCCAGCGGGCAGCCGCGCGCGATCACGTCGCGCACGCGTTCGCCGGTGATCTCGACGACCGTGTAGCCGCTGCCGACGTCGACGGCCGCCGCGTACAAGCCCTGCACGGCTTCCGCCAGCTTCGCTTCGAGCACGCCGGCCTGAACCGGCCCGTTCGACCGCACGAGCCATTCGTCGGGGCCGAGCCACAGCACGTCGTACTCGGCGCCGCGCGCCACCGTGTTCGGCACCGCGGGCGGCCGGCAGCCGACCACGCGCTCGAACGCGGCGACGAATGCCGGGTCGCTCAACTCGCCGCGCACGTTGACGAGATCGAGGAACGGCCGCTCGCGCAGCGTGAACTTCTTCGAAGCGCGCGCCTGGTGCGGCTTCAGCACGTCGGCCGCACCGACGAACGGCGATTCAAGCGTCACGCCGCCCGCGCCCGCCACCTGCGTCTGGTTTCTCGTTTCATTCCACATGCTGACGCACCCCTTCGGTATCGTAGAAAACCGGGCTCGAGATCTTCGCGGTGATGCGGCGGCCGTTGGCCAGCGGAATCACGACGCTCTCGCCCATCTTGTTCAGGCCGCCCTTCACCACCGCGAGCGCGATCGAGCGCTTCAGGATCGGGCTGTAATAGCTCGACGTCACGTGGCCGATCATCGGCGTCGGATCGGTTGCCGACACTTGCGTGTCCTTCGCGATGATCTGCGCGCCTTCCGGCAGCACGAACTGTTCGTCTTCGGTCAGCAGGCCGACGAACTGCTTGCGGCCTTCCTTCGACGTATCCGAGCGCGACAGCGAGCGCTTGCCGAGGAAGTCCTTCGATTTCGCGACGACACCGCCCATCCCGAGGTCAAACGGCGTGATCGAGCCGTCGGTATCCTGGCCGACGATGATGTAGCCCTTCTCCGCGCGCAGCACGTGCATCGTCTCGGTGCCGTACGGCGTGATGTCGAACTCGGCGCCCGCCGCCATCAGCGCTTCCCACACCGCGCGGCCCGCATTCGCCGGCACGTTCACTTCGTAGGCCAGCTCGCCCGAGAAGCTGATCCGCATCACGCGCGCCTTCGCGCCGGCGACGGTGCCGTTGCGGTAGCTCATGAACGGGAACGCTTCATTGCCGAAGTCGATGTCCTGGCACACCTTCTGCACGACCTTTCGGCTCTTCGGGCCGACCACCGCGAACGTCGCCCAGTGATCGGTGACGGACGCGAGCCGCACCTTCATGTCGGGCCATTCGGTCTGCAGCCAGCGTTCGAGCCACGTCAGCACGCGCGCCGCGCCGCCGGTGGTGGTCGTCATCATGAAATGCTGGTCGGCGAGGCGCACGGTCACGCCGTCGTCGAACACCATCCCGTTTTCGTCGAGCATCAGCCCGTAGCGGCACTTGCCCACTTCGAGCTTGTTCCACGGGTTCGTGTACATCCAGTTCAGCAGCTTCACCGCGTCCGGGCCCTGGATGTCGATCTTGCCGAGCGTCGACGCGTCGAGAATGCCGACGCTGTTACGCACCGCGAGACACTCGCGCTTCACCGCCGCATGGAGATCCTCGCCGTTCTTCGGGAAATACCACGGCCGCTTCCAGTTGCCGACGTCCTCGAACATCGCGCCGTGCTCGACGTGCCATTCGTGCACGGCCGTCTTGCGGATCGGGTCGAGGAAATCGCCCGTCTCGCGGCCCGCGAACGTGCCGAACGACACGGGCGTGTAGTTCGGGCGGAACGTCGTCGTGCCCGTTTCGGGGATCGTCTTGCCGAGCGCGCCCGCGAGAATCGCCATCCCGTTGATGTTGCCGAGCTTGCCTTGATCGGTGCCGAAGCCCATCGCCGTATAGCGCTTCACGTGCTCGACCGACTCGAAGCCTTCGCGCGCGGCGAGCAGGATGTCGGCCGCCGCGACGTCGTTCTGGAAGTCGACGAACTGCTTCGGCCCGCGCGCCGCGGCTTCACGGCTGCCGACGAGCCACAACGGCTGCAATGCACCTTCCACGGCTTCGGCGACCTGCGGCGCGGCCGGGCGCTGCGGGGCCGTGAAGCCGGCCGCCTTCGCCGCTTCCACGCCCGCATCGACCGCGAGGCGCAGCGCACGGGCGAGCCCGAATTCGCCGGCCGCCGCGCCGATGCTCGCTTCCGCCTGCACGGGCTTGCCGGGCAGGAAACACGCCTTCTCGTCGTTCCAGCACGCCTTGCCGCCCGACTGCGCGAACAGGTGCAGCACCGGGCTGAAGCCGCCCGACATCGCGACGAGGTCGCACGGTAGCGTCTGCAGCTTGCCGCCGGTCTGACCGTTCGAGTAGGACGCGACGTCGACCGACGATACGCGCCACTTGCCCGAAGCGGCCGTGACGACCGCACCGCTCATCACCGTCACGCCCTGCCGCTTGGCCGCCGCCGGCAGCGCGCCGTTCGACGACGCGCGCGAATCGACGACCGTCACCTTCGCGCCGCACGCCTTCAGGTCGAGCGCGGTCTGGTATGCGCGGTCGTTGTTCGTGAACACGACCACGTTGCGGCCCGGCATCACGCCGAAGCGATGCACGTAGGTCGACACCGCGCCCGCCAGCATCACGCCCGGCAGGTCGTTGTTGCCGAACACGATCGGCCGCTCGTGCGCGCCGGTCGCGAGGATCACGCGCTTCGCGCGGACCTTCCACAGCAGCTCGCGCGTACCCTTGCGCATCGATACCGGCAGATGATCGGTCAGGCGCTGCGTGACCGTCACGAGGTTGTGGTCCTGATAGCCGAACGCGGTGCTGCGCGACAGGATCGTCACGTCGGGCAGCTTGCGCAGCTCGGCCTCGATCTTCTCGACCCATTGCAGCGCGGGCTTCGCGTCGATCTCCGCGCGGCACGACAGCAGGCTGCCGCCGAGTTCGCGCTGGTCGTCGACGAGGATCACGCGCGCGCCGGCCGTGGCGGCCGCATGCGCGGCGGCGAGGCCCGACGGGCCACCGCCGACCACGAGCACGTCGCAGTGCGCGTAGCACTTGTCGTAGCGATCGGCGTCGAGCACCTCGGGCGCCTTGCCGAGGCCGGCCGCTTCGCGGATCTTCTCTTCGTACTTCGGCCACATGTTGCGCGGCCACATGAAGGTCTTGTAGTAGAACCCGGCCGGCATGAAGCGCGAGAACTTCTGGTTGATCGCGTACTTGTCGTTCTCGAGCGTCGGCTCGGCGTTTACGCTCGTCGCGACGAGGCCCTGATACAGCTCGATCTCGGTCGCACGCGCGTTCGGCACCGTGTACGGGCCGGTCTCGAGCTGCACGACTGCGTTCGGTTCCGCGACGTCGGCCGTCACGATCCCGCGCGGGCGGTGGTACTTGAAGCTGCGCGCGACGAAGTGCACGCCGTTCGCGAGCAGCGCGGACGCGAGCGTATCGCCCTGGAAGCCCTGATACGTGCGGCCGTTGAACGTGAACGTCAGCGGAATCGCGCGATTGATGCGGCCACCGGTGCCGAGGCGGTCTTTCTGGCTCATTTGCTCGTGCCCTCTTCGTGTGCGTTGCCGGCAGCGGCGCCCTGGTTGGCGGCCCCACCGAACTTTTCGTAACCCTTGATATCGTAGGTCACCGTGTCGCGCGTGACCTTGAACCAGCGGCGGCAACCCTGCGTATGCAGCCATTGCTCCTTGTGCAGCCCGCGCTTGTTCTCGCGCATGAACACGTATTCGCCCCATTCGCGGTCGGTCATCGTCTCGTTCGCCACCGGGCGCACGATGTCGGCTTCACCGCCGCACGTGAACTCGGATTCGGCGCGCGGCCCGCACCACGGACATTCGATCAGCAACATGTTTCTTTCTCCTTCAGTGCGGTTAGTGCGCGACGGCGGCTGCGCCGTGCTCGTCGATCAGGTGGCCCGTGTAGAAACGGTCGAGTGCGAACGGCGCGTTCAGCGGATGCGGTTCGTCGCGGGCGATCGTGTGCGCGAACACCCAGCCCGAGCCGGGCGTCGCCTTGAAGCCGCCGGTGCCCCAGCCGCAGTTGAAGTACAGGCCCTTCACGTCGGTCTTGGTGATGATCGGGCACGCGTCCGGCGACACGTCGACGATGCCGCCCCACTGGCGGTTCATCCGCACGCGCGAGAACACCGGGAACATCTCGACGATCGCCTGCAGCGTGCTTTCGATGATGTGGAAGCTGCCGCGCTGGCCGAAGCCCGTGTACTGGTCGATACCGGCGCCGATCACGAGGTCGCCCTTGTCGGACTGGCTGATGTACGCGTGCACCGCGTTCGACATGATCACCGAGTTGACGACCGGCTTGATCGGCTCGGACACCAGCGCCTGCAGCGGGTGGCTTTCGATCGGCAAACGCACGCCGGCCATGTCGGCGAGCGTCGTCGTGTTGCCGGCCGCGACCACCGCGACCTTCTTCGCCTTGATGAAGCCCTTCACCGTATCGACGCCGACCACCGCGCCGCCTTCGCGGCGAATGCCCGTCACCTGGCAGTTCTGGATGATGTCGACGCCGGCGCGGTCCGCGCCGCGCGCGAAGCCCCAGGCCACCGCGTCGTGGCGCGCGACGCCCGCACGGCGCTGGATCGATGCGCCGAGCACCGGGTAGCGGCTGTTCAGGTTGATCGTCGGCTCGATTTCCTTGATCTGCGCGGGCGTCAGGAATTCGGCGTCGACGCCGTTCAGCCGGTTCGCGTTCACGCGCCGCTCGGTGTCGCGCACGTCCTGCAGCGTGTGCGCGAGGTTCATCACGCCGCGCTGGCTGAACATCACGTTGTAGTTGAGATCCTGCGACAGCCCTTCCCACAGCTTCATCGCCTTCTCGTACAGCGCGGCCGATTCGTCCCACAGATAGTTCGAGCGCACGATCGTCGTGTTGCGCGCGGTGTTGCCACCGCCGATCCAGCCCTTCTCGAGGATCGCGACGTTCGTGATCCCGTGCTCCTTCGCGAGGTAGTACGCGGTCGCGAGGCCGTGGCCGCCGCCGCCGACGATCACGACGTCGTATTCCTTCTTCGGCTCCGGGCTCTTCCACTGCTTTTCCCAGTTCTCGTGATACGAGAGGCCGTTGCGGAACAGGCTGAATATCGAGTAGCGGCTCATGTTTGGATCCTTCGTTAGCATTCGATGACGTTCACGGCGAGGCCGCCGCGCGACGTTTCCTTGTATTTCGTCTTCATGTCGGCGCCGGTTTCGCGCATCGTCTTGATCACGGAATCGAGCGATACGTAGTGCTGGCCGTTGCCCTTGAGCGCCATGCGCGACGCGTTCAGCGCCTTGATCGCGCCCATCGCGTTGCGCTCGATGCACGGGATCTGCACGAGGCCGCCAACGGGATCGCAGGTCATCCCGAGGTTGTGCTCCATGCCGATCTCGGCCGCGTTCTCGACCTGGTCGGGCGTGCCGCCCATCACCGCGGCGAGCGCGGCGGCGGCCATCGAGCACGCGACGCCCACTTCGCCCTGGCAGCCGACTTCCGCGCCGGAGATCGACGCGGTTTCCTTGTAGATGATCCCGATCGCCGCGGCCGTCAGCAGGAATTCGACGATGCCGGCTTCGTTCGAGCCCGGCACGAACTTCACGTAGTAGTGCAGCACCGCGGGGATCACGCCGGCCGCGCCGTTGGTCGGCGCGGTGACGACCCGGCCGCCGGCCGCGTTCTCTTCGTTCACGGCCATCGCATACAGGTTGACCCAGTCGAGCATCGACAGCGGGTCGCGCAGCGACTCTTCCGAACGCGCGCGCAGGCTGCTGTTCATCTCGGCCGCGCGGCGCTTCACGCGCATCGGCCCCGGCAGGTCGCCCTCGACCTTGCAGCCGCGCTCGACGCAGGCGGCCATCGTGCGCCAGATCGCGAGCAGCCCGGCGCGCACTTCGTCGGCGGGGCGCAGCGCGCATTCGTTGCGCAGCATCAGTTCGGCGATCGACAACCCGTGCTCGCGGCACTGGCGCATCAGGTCGTCGCCGGTGCGGAACGGATACGGCACCTCGACCGCCGCACGCACGCCGTTCACACGATCGCCGTCGCGGTTCACGACAAAGCCGCCGCCGACCGAGTAATACTCTTTCTCGACCAGCAACTGGCCGTGTTCGTCGAATGCCTGGAAGCGCATCCCGTTCGGGTGCACGATGCTCGTGCCGCTCATCAGCTTGCGATAGAAGCCGATGTGTTCCTTCTCGTCGAAGCGCACCGTCTGCTTGCCGAGCAGCGACAGCGTCTTCTCCGCGCGGATCGCGGCGAGGCGCGGCTCGATCAGGTCGGGATCGATCGTGTCCGGCAGGTGGCCCTCGAGGCCGAGCAGCACGGCCTTGTCGGTGCCGTGGCCCTTGCCGGTCGCGCCGAGCGAGCCGTACAGCTCGACCCGCACGCGGCGCACGAAGCCGAGCAGGTTCGCGTCCTCGACGTGCGACGCGAAGCGGCACGCGGCGATCATCGGGCCGACCGTATGCGAACTGGACGGGCCGATGCCGATCTTGAACAGGTCGAACGCGCTGACGTTCATCTGGCTTCCTTTGGGTTGCATGCGTGAAATGTCGTTGGGCCCCAGTACATCAAAGCGTAAAATCGGCCGATAGAACAAAAACGGCATCGGCGTGGGATACCGCCGCCAAGCGCCGTGCCGGCCGGCCCGAAAGTGCGTTTTGGCGATGGTTCGCGACGAAAAACCACAAGTCCGGCCGCGGCCGATCGGCGACGCTGGCTGCATCCGCGCCGCCTCCGGCAGCCGCAACCCGCAAACAGTGTGAAACGAGTGAGACCGCCTGCCCGGCGTGACGAGATTGGCCGCGATGACCCCCGACGTACCCGCTTCCCCCCTCGCAGAACCCGCGCCGCGGCGCATCCGCTTCGGCATCGTGCTGCTGCCGAACTTCACGCTGACGGCCTTCTCCGGCTTCGTCGACATGCTGCGGCTGTCGGCCGACGACGGCGACTACAGCAAGCCCGTGCGCTGCGCGTGGAGCGTGATCGGCGAGACGCTCGCGCCGGTGCGCGCGAGCTGCGGGATCCAGATCACGCCGTGGGAGACGTTCGACGCGGCCGAGCCGTTCGACTACGTAGTGGTGGTCGGCGGGCTGCTGCATTCGGGGCCGCAGGCCGGCCCTGAAACGCTCGAGGTCATCCGCCGCGCGGCGACGGGCGGCGCGACGGTCGTCGGCATCTGCACCGGCGTGTTCACGCTGATGCGCGCCGGCGTGCTCGACGGCTACCGCACCTGCGTGAGCTGGTTCCATTACTGGGATTTCATCGAGCGCTTTCCGTCCGCCGATCCCGACCTGCTGATCGCCGACCGGCTGTTCGTGATCGACCGGCGCCGGATCACGTGCTCGGGCGGCCGCGCGTCGATCGACGTCGCCGCCGCGATCCTGCTGCGCCATTTCGATCACGCGACCGTGCAGAAGGCGCTGCGCATCCTGCTCGTCGGCGAGATGCAGAAAGGCAATGCGCCGCAGCCGCATCCGCCGGGGCTCGAACCGGCGACGCACCCGAAGGTCAAGCGCGCGATTCTTCTGATGGAACAGCACGTGGGGCGTGCGCTGCCGCTCGAGGAACTCGCGTGCAAGCTCGACCTGTCGACGCGGCAGCTCGAGCGGCTGTTCAAGGCCGAGACCGGCAAGAGCCCGCAGGCCTTCGCGAAACAGGTGCGGCTGCGCACGGCCGCGTGGCTGCTGACGAGCTCGGACCGCACGGTCGCCGATATCGCGTCGAGCTGCGGATTCGCCGATGCGTCGCACCTCGGGCGCGAATTCCGCAAGCAGTTCGGCGTGCCGCCGGCGACGTATCGCGAGCGCGGCGGCGACGTGGTCGACGTGGCCGCGATGCCCGATGCGTCGGCCGACCCGGTCGAGGACATCGCCGACTGACGGGCCCGGCGGCCGGCGCCCTCCCTAATCGATTGCAGAACGACGCACGTTTGCGTCGGCTTCGATTCTTTTGGAACCGGTTTCAGTCAATTTAGCCGACGTTGATCTTCTTCAACGAGGGTTATCCCGGGATGCTGATGCCCGCTCGAATTTGTATGATGACCACATCACCTTACAAACCAGAGCACCATGTTCGAGAAAATTCCCGCCCGTGCGATGAGCGACCACGTCGCGCAGCAACTGCTCAAACAGATCGAAGCGGGCAGCTTCTCGGCCACCGGCAAGCTGCCGACCGAGGCCGTGCTCGCGCAGGAATTCGGCGTGAGCCGCACCGTGATCCGCGAGGCGATCTCGCGGCTGAAGAACGAAGGCGTGGTCGAGCCGCGCCAGGGCAGCGGCGTGTTCGTGAACCAGCACGGCGCGATCCGGCCGCTGCGGATCGACTACGCGGAAGCCGTCGAGGCAAGTTCGCTGCCGCACCTGCTCGCCGTGCGCCGCGCGATCGAGGCGGAAGTCGCGGCCGAAGCCGCGCTGCACCACACCGACGACGACATGGCCGACATCGACGACGCGCTGCGCAAGATCGAAGAAGCGGTGGCCGAAGGGCGCGACGGCGTCGCGGAAGACGTCGCGTTCCACCGCACGATCGCGGCCGTTACCGGCAACCCGTATTTCCTGAAGACGCTGCAGTTCCTGAACCAGTACCTCGAAGCCGGCGTGAAGGTCACGCGCAGCAACGAAGCGACGCGCGAGGATTTCTCGCGGCAGGTGCGCGACGAACACGCGGCGATCGCCGACGCGATCCGCGCACGCGACCCGATGGCCGCCCGCAACGCGGCACGCACGCACATGTACAACGCGGCGCGCCGTCTCGCGGAAGCCGGCATCTGCTGAATCCGGCGGCACCCGCCGCCTTTGTCCAGAACCTCTCCCGAATCGATCAAGGTTGACCATGTCAAGAAATGTTGGAGTCATCGGCCTCGGCGCGATGGGCCTCGGCGTCGCACGGTCGCTGCTGCGCGCCGGCCTGCGCGTTCACGCATGCGACGTGCGCGACACCGTGCTGCAGGCGTTCGCCGCCGAAGGCGGCATCGCCTGCGCGACGCCGGCCGAACTCGGCGCGCAGTGCGACGTCGTCGTCACGCTCGTCGTCAATGCCGCGCAAACGGAAACGGTGCTGTTCGGCGAACACGGTGCGGTCGCGGCGATGAAGCCGGGCGGCGTCGTGATCGCGAGCGCGACCGTCGCGCCCGAATTCGCGGTCGCGCTCGGCGCGCGCATCGAAGCGGCGGGCCTGCAGATGCTCGACGCGCCCGTGTCGGGCGGCGCCGCGCGCGCGGCTTCCGGCGAGATGACGATGATGACGTCGGGCCCGGCCGCCGCCTATGCCGGCTGCGAGGACGTGCTCGCCGCGATCGCCGGCAAGGTGTACCGCCTCGGCGACGCGCACGGCGTCGGCTCGAAAGTGAAGATCATCAACCAGCTGCTGGCCGGCGTGCACATCGCGGTGGCCGCCGAAGCGATGGCGCTGGGCCTGCGCGAAGGTGTCGATGCCGACGCGCTGTACGACGTGATCACGCACAGCGCGGGCAATTCGTGGATGTTCGAGAACCGCGTGCCGCACATCCTGAACGGCGACTACACGCCGCTGTCGGCCGTCGACATCTTCGTGAAGGATCTCGGCCTCGTGCTCGACACCGCGCGCCGCAGCAAATTCCCGTTGCCGCTGTCGGCCACCGCGCACCAGATGTTCATGAGCGCGTCGAGCGCCGGCCACGGCGGCGAGGACGATTCCGCCGTGATCAAGACTTTCCCCGGCATCACGCTGCCGCCCGCCCGCTGATTCGAACGACGTGCCCGCCATGACCGCCTCCGCTTCCCGTCCCCTGCTCGGCTGCATCGCCGACGATTTCACCGGCGCGACCGATCTCGCGAACATGCTCGTGAAGAGCGGCATGCGCACCGTGCAGACGATCGGCGTGCCCGCCGACGGCGCGGCCGACACGATCGTCGATGCCGACGCGATCGTCGTCGCGCTGAAGTCGCGCACGATTCCCGCCGCCGACGCCGTCGCGCAATCGCTCGCCGCGTATGAATGGTTGTGCGCGCAAGGGTGCCGCCAGTTCTTCTTCAAGTACTGCTCGACGTTCGATTCGACCGACGCGGGCAACATCGGTCCGGTGGCCGACGCGCTGCTCGATGCGGCCGGCGGCGGCTTCACGATCGCGTGCCCGGCGTTCCCGGAGAACGGCCGCACGATCTACCGCGGCCACCTGTTCGTCGGCGACGTGCTGCTGAACGAATCGGGGATGGAGCATCACCCGCTCACGCCGATGAAGGACGCGAACCTCGTGCGCGTGCTGCAACGGCAAACGAAGTCGCCGGTCGGCCTGCTCCGCTACGACACGATCGCGCTCGGCGCGGCCGCCGTGCGGGCGCGGATCGACCAGTTGCGCGCGGAAGGCGCACGCTTCGCGATCGCCGATGCGCTGTCGGACAGCGACCTCTACGTACTCGGCGAAGCGTGCGCGGGCCTGCCGCTCGTCACCGGCGGCTCGGGCATCGCGCTCGGCTTGCCCGCGAATTTCCGCCGCGCGGCGCAGTTACCCGAGCGCGACAACGCGGCGTCGCTGCCGCGCATCGAAGGGCTGTCGGCCGTGCTCGCCGGCAGCGCATCGAAAGCCACCAACGCGCAGGTCGCCGCGTGGCGCGCGACGCGGCCGAGCTTCCGCATCGATCCGCTCGCGGCCTCGCGCGGCGAGCCCGTCGTCGAACAGGCGCTCGCCTTCGCGCGCTCGCACCTGCCGCAGCCCGTTCTGATCTACGCAACGGCAGCGCCCGACGAAGTGAAGGCCGTGCAGCAGGCGCTCGGCGTCGACGCGGCCGGCCATCTCGTCGAAAGCACGCTCGCGGCGATCGCCCGCGGGCTGCGTGAACTCGGCGTGCGCAAGTTCGTGGTCGCGGGCGGCGAGACGTCCGGCGCGGTCGTGCAGGCGCTCGACGTGAAGTCGCTGCAGATCGGCGCGCAGATCGACCCGGGCGTGCCGGCCACGGCCACCATCGACGCACAGCCGCTCGGCCTCGCGCTGAAATCCGGCAACTTCGGCACCACCGAATTTTTCGACAAGGCGCTGCGCGCGCTGGACGGAGCCGCACGATGAGCGACGAAGCAAAGCTGCGCGAAGAGATCTGCGTGGTGGGCGCGAGCCTGTATGCGCGCGGCCATGCGGTCGGCAGTGCCGGCAACATCAGCGCGCGCCTGAACGACGGCTGGCTGATCACGCCGACCGACGCGTGCCTCGGCCGGCTCGACCCGAACGACATCGCGAAGGTCGGGGCGGATGGCGAGCCCGTATCGGGCGGCAAGCCGTCGAAGACGCTCGCGCTGCATCGCGGCATCTACGCGCGCAACGCGGCGGCGCATGGCGTCGTCCACACGCATTCGACGCATCTCGTCGCGTTGACGCTTGCCGGCGTATGGCGCGACACCGACGTGCTGCCGCCGATCACGCCGTACTACGTGATGAAGGTCGGCCACATTCCGCTGATCCGTTACCGCCGCCCCGGCGACCCGGCCGTCGCGGCCGAAGTCGCGGCGCTGGCCGACCGGGTGCGCGGCGTGCTGCTCGATCGCCTCGGCCCCGTGATGTGGGGACCGTCGGTATCGCACGCGTCGTATGCGCTCGAGGAACTCGAGGAAACCGCGCGGCTGTGGTTGATGACGCAGCCGAAGCCGGAACCGCTGTCCGACGCGGCGCTCGACGAACTGCGCCAGAGCTTCGGCGCGCGCTGGTAGCGCGCCGCGGCACGGATCGACGCACCGCTTTCCCTGCCCGCCGTGTGCGCGGGCCTTTCCGTCAGCACACACACGACCGGCGGCGTACGCGCCGCCGGCACATAACATCATTGGAGACGACGATGACTGCTCTCGACGCGGCCGCAAGCCGCTCGCCCGCCGCGGCCGCCCGATCGGGCGAACTCGACCGCACCTACAAGAAAGTGTTCTGGCGCATCGTGCCGTTCCTGATGCTCTGCTACGTGGTCGCGTATCTCGACCGCGTGAACGTCGGCTTCGCCAAGCTGCAGATGTCGCAGGATCTCGCGTTCAGCGAAACCGTATTCGGTCTCGGCGCGGGGATTTTCTTTCTGGGCTACTTTCTGTTCGAACTGCCAAGCAACCTGCTGATGCACCGCATCGGCGCACGCATCTGGATCGCGCGGATCATGATCACGTGGGGCCTGCTTTCCGCGCTGTTCGCGTTCGTGCAGACGCCCACGCAGTTCTACGTGCTGCGCTTCCTGCTCGGCCTCGCGGAAGCCGGCTTCTATCCGGGCGTGATCCTGTACCTCACGTACTGGTTCCCGTCGCATCGCCGCGCGAAGATCATCGCGGTGTTCATGTCCGCGATTCCGGTGTCGGGCATCTTCGGCAACCCGCTGTCGGGCTGGATCATGGAGCGCTTCCACGGCGGCTCGGGCTTCCACGGCTGGCAATGGATGTTCATGATCGAAGCCGTGCCGGCCGTGCTCGTCGGCATCGCGACGATCCTGTATCTCGACAACAGCATCCGCGGCGCGAAGTGGCTCGACGAGCGCGAGAAGCAGTTGCTCGAAGACGAAATCGCCGCGCAGCCGCAGGAACAGCAGAAGCACGGCCATTCGCTGAAGGCCGTGTTCTCGGACCCGCGCATGTGGTGGATGTCGCTGATCTACTTCGCGTTCGTCACCGGCCAGTACGGGCTCACGTTCTGGATGCCGACGCTCGTCAAATCGACCGGCATCACCGACACGCTGCAGATCGGCCTGCTGTCGGCGATTCCGTTCGTCGTCGCGATCGTCGTGATGAACCTGTTCGGCCACAGCGCGGACAAGCGCCGCGAACGCCGCTGGCACCTGATCGTGCCGGCGCTGATGGGCGCGGTCGGGTTTGCGGTCGCCGCGTCGTACTCGCACAATACGGCGGTGTCGATCGTGTTCCTGTCGCTCGCCGCGGGCGGCGTGCTGACCTGCGCGCCGCTGTTCTGGTCGCTGCCGACCGCGTTCCTCGCGGGCTCCGCGGCCGCGGCCGGGATCGCGATCATCAACTCGGTCGGCAACCTCGCCGGTTTCGCGAGCCCGTACGTGATCGGCTACCTGAAGGACGCCACGCACAGCACCGCGTCCGGCATGTACGTGCTCGCGGCGATGCTGGTGCTCGGCGCGATCGCCGTGTGGTTCACGCCGGCCAAACTCGTGAACCGCTGATCCGCCGCAGGCCGATTCATCGTTCGACGCGGGGCGCCCGGCGCCCCGCCCCATTCATTCACAGGACCCGCCGCCATGCCACGCTTCGCCGCCAACCTCTCGATGATGTACACCGAGCATGCGTTTCTCGACCGCTTCGCCGCTGCCGCTCACGACGGCTTCAAGGCCGTCGAATACCTGTTCCCGTACGACTTCGCCGCCGAGGACATCCGCGCGCGCCTCGACGCGCACGGCCTCGAACAGGCGCTGTTCAACGCGCCGCCGGGCGACTGGGCCGCGGGCGAACGCGGCATCGCATCGCTGCCGGGCCGCGAGGACGAATTCCGCCGCGGCATCGACCAGGCGCTCGACTATGCGCGCGTGATCGGCAACAGGAAGCTGCACGTGATGGCCGGCATGGTGCCGCCGGGCGCCGATCGCGCGCGCCATCGCGACACGTATCTGGCGAACCTGCGTCACGCGGCGCAGGCCGCCGCCGCGCAGGGCGTCACGATCCTGATCGAGCCGATCAACCCGCGCGACATGCCCGGCTATTTCCTGAGCCGTCAGGACGACGCGCAGGCGATCCGCGCGGAAGTCGGCGCGCCGAACCTGAAGGTGCAGTTCGACTGCTACCACTGCCAGATCGTCGAAGGCGATCTCGCGATGAAGCTCGAGCGCGATTTCGCGGGCATCGGCCACATCCAGATCGCGGGCGTGCCGGAACGCCACGAACCGGACGTCGGCGAACTCAACTACCCGTACCTGTTCTCGGTGATCGACGCGCTCGGCTACGACGGCTGGATCGGCTGCGAGTATCGACCGAAGGCCGGCACTTCGGAAGGCCTCGGCTGGATCAAGCCGTACCTGCTGTGATTCAAGCATTCCTCTGAGGGCAAAGAACATGAAAGTACTGATCACCGGCGGCGCCGGCTTTCTCGGCCAGCGCCTCGCGCGCAAGCTGCTCGAACGCGGCGAACTCACCGGCCCCGACGGTCGCGTCGAGAAGATCGACGAGCTGGTGCTGCTCGACGTCGTCCAGGGCAGCGATTTCGGCGATGCGCGCGTGACGTCGATCGTCGGCGACATCGCCGATCGCGCGGTGCTCGACAGCGCGATCGACACGCGGACGGGCGCGATCTTCCACCTCGCGGCGATCGTCAGCGGGCAGGCCGAAGCCGATTTCGATCTCGGCATGCGGATCAACCTCGACGCGTCGCGCACGCTGCTCGAAGTGTGCCGCGCACGCGGCCACCGGCCACGCGTCGTGTTCACGAGTTCCGTCGCGGTGTACGGCGGCACGCTGCCCGACGTCGTGCAGGACGACACCGCGCTGAACCCGCAATCGTCGTACGGCGCCGAGAAGGCGATCGCCGAACTGCTGCTGTGCGACTACGCGCGGCGCGGCTTCGTCGATGGCCGCGTGCTGCGACTGCCGACCATCAGCGTGCGGCCCGGCCGGCCGAACGCGGCCGCGTCGTCGTTCGCGAGCGGCATCATCCGCGAGCCGCTGAACGGCGAGGAAAGCGTGTGCCCGGTGCCCGGCTCGACGCGGCTGTGGCTGCTGTCGCCGCGCGGCGCGATCGACGCACTGGTCGCCGGGTGCGAGATCGACGGCGCGAAGCTCGGCAACAAGCGCGTGATCAACCTGCCGGGGCTGTCGGTGTCGGTCGACGAGATGATCGCGGCGCTGCGCGAAGTCGCGGGCGACGAGGTCGTGAAGCTGATCCGTCATGCGCCCGACGAACGCGTCGAGAAGATCGTCGGCAGTTGGCCGGGCCGCTGGGATACGTCGCGCGCGGAAGTGCTCGGGCTGAAGGGCGACACGTCGTTCGCGGACGTGATCCGCAGCCATATCGCGGACGAACGGCGCTGATGGCCGTGCCGGCCGACCGGCAAGCGGCCGCATAGGCGTCGCCGCTGCCCGCCCGGCACGCCGGCAACGCCGGGCCGCATCAGCGTCGCCCGGCGGACGCCCCGACGGGCATCGATGCGCGCTTCGCACCGGGCGGCGGGCGCGCCGCGCCGGCCGCCTGCTGCCACGCGAGCAGGCCCGGCAGATAGAACGGCAGGTCGCGCACGCGGCGCGCGCGCCGGCCAGCGTGAGACAGGTCGGCGGATCGAAGCCGAGCAGCCCGCCGATAAGCGCGAAGCCGCCCTCCTGCACACCCAGGCCGCCCGGCATCGGGAACGCGATGCTGCTCACGAGCTGAATCAGCGCCTCGATCGCGAGCGCCTGCACGAACGTCGGATCGGCGCCGAGGAAGGTCAGCGCCGGCCAGATTTCCAGCGCATAGCCCGCGAACTGCAGCGTCTGCCAGATCGCCAGATAGCGCACGACGACGCCGGTCCGTCTCCAGATCATCCGGATCGACTGATCGGTGCGCGCCGATTCGCCGACCAGCGCAAATGGTCCCGACGCGAAGCACCAACGTCGTGCAAGATCGGGCGAATACGCGCCATGCCCGCGATGAATACAACGCAGCCAATGAACAAGGTGCCCCGTGCCGGCGGCCCATCTCGACCGGCGCCGCGGACTTAACGTTTCGGTAAGGATTCGACCGTAGAATCCACAGAACGCTGTCCCTTCATATCCGTCGGATGTCCGCCAGGAGCCTTCATGTCCACCCCCGCCCGTTATGACGCCGTTGCCCGCTTTCTTCACTGGCTGATCGTGGCGCTGGTCGTCGCGCAATACGCGATCGGCTGGACGATGCCCGACGTGCATCGCGATACGCAACCGGTCGGCCTGATCGCCGCGCACCTGATCGTCGGCACGGCGCTGCTCGCGGCGATGGCGTGCCGCGTGCTGTGGCGCGCGACGCACCGGCCGCCCGCCAGCGATCTGTCGCCCGCGATGCGCGCGCTGTCGGGCGTGACACATGGCGCGCTCTACGCGCTGCTGATCGTCGTGCCGCTGCTCGGCTGGATCAACGCGTCGTCACGCGCATGGGCGGTGACGCTGCTCGGCGTCATTCCGCTGCCGGCGCTGTCGGCGGCCGGCTCCGGATTCGGTCACGCGATGGGCGACGTGCACGGCATCCTCGCGTGGGTCCTGTTCGCCGGCATCTGCCTGCACGTGGCAGCCGCGCTGATGCACCGCTTCGTGCTGCGCGATCAGGTCGTGCAGCGCATGATGCCGTGGTGATCGGCCCGCATGCTCATCGTGACCGGTTGACGAGCTGATCGCGATGCCGCGCGAAGCGGCGTGCAACGAGCGGCATCGCTGCCGGCGCGCTGTCGACACGCCGCCGGGCCGGAAGGGCGTGCGGTTTGCCGTCTCGCGAACACGACGGCCAGGCTTCACACACGATCATGTCGGCACCTAGTTGCTGGTTTGCGCCGGCATGTCGGGAGCCGGCGCCCGCGTGGCCGCCGCCATTCGCGCACTATCCTGCTCGGCGAGCTTCGCTTCCGCGGCCTGGATATCGGCCGGATACTCGCCCTCATCGCCCTTGGCCGGGTCGTACCCGGCCGCTTCGAGGCGCATCAGTTCATCGCGAACCTGTGCACGCGTCAGCGGCGCGGCCGATTGTGCGAATGCCGACTGACCGACGATCGTCCCGATCATCATCAGTAGTGCGATATATGTTTTCATCATGAACTCCTTCAATGTGACGTATCGATCAACCACGGGATAGATGTGACCTGCGAATGCAGGCGGGTGAATCAGCTTCCGAAATAAATCGTGCAGAAGCTCGCGGGGCCGACGCATGCGGCGGTGCTTCGACGCGACGACATCGCCGCCGGCTTGCCCGCTTCGGACGACATGGCCGGATCGCCGCCGACTGCCGTGCTCGCCTGGCGCTGCGGCATCCGGTCGGCCTGGTGCCGGAACAGCGGGCTCACGTCCGGATACGACGTATCGGTCACGAAGCGCAGCCCGTTGTTTTCCGCATCGACGAGTTCCTGCCGGACCTGTTCGCGCGTGAGCGCCTGTGCCGACGCTTGCGTCGCGACACCTGCGAGAGAAATCGCCGCCACCGTGGCGGCCACCAGCCAGTGCGTATTCATGTTCCACTCCTCATCAGTCAACGAAACGATGTGCTGCACCCGTATGACGACGGAGGGGCGCGGTTTATTCCCGGCCGTTTCATTCGCCGCGGCCGAATATTCACCGAACTGTCATTCATTCGTCAGTCGGCGTAACCTGACGTAACGCAATGCCCGTCTTGCTTCGGGCAGACTGACCACCATCTCATCCGGCCCGCCCCTCGATCGACCATGTCCGCCGCTTACGACCATGCCGCCGCCCTGCTGCGCACGCTGTACGACCGCCATATCGACAGCGGCGCGGTGCTCGACACGGCGGCATTCCCGGATGCCGAGCGTTTCGTGCGCGCATGGCCCGCGATCCGCGCGGAGGCGCTCGACGTCGCACGCGACATGCCGCGCATCCCGCGCTTTCACGAAATCATGCGCGAGCAGTACGACATCTCGGCCAACGACGCACGCGACTGGCGGATGTTCATCATGCAGGCGTACGGCCAGCCGTTCGCGCGCAACCTGTCGCGCTGCCCGACCGTCGCGTCGCTCGTCGCGGCGTCGCCGGACGTGCTGTCCGCATCGTTGTCGTTCCTCGCGCCCGGCAAGCACATCCCGCCGCATCGCGGGCCGTTTCGCGGCATCCTGCGCGGTTATCTCGTGCTGTCGATGCCGAAGCGCGCGGACGGCACGCCGGCCGCCGTGCTGAAGGTCGACGGCCGCGAATACCGGCTCGACGAAGGCCGCTTCCTGCTGTGGGACGACACGTTCACGCACGAGGTATGGAACGACAGCGACGCGGTGCGGATCGTGCTGCTGCTCGATATCCGCCGGCGCGGGATGCCGCGCTGGCTCACGTGGCTGTCGAATGCGGTGATCGGCGTCGTGCGGCTCGGAATCCGGATCAGGGGGCGGTCGATTCCGGTTTAGCGGCTGTGCGGCGCACGGCGGCGCAGTTCCGCCTTTCGGCGCCCGCCGGATCGCCTAAACTACAAGCCGTCCCTACGCGCGGCTCCTGCCAGCTACCGCCATGGCGCACCTCTTCTTCGCCGCGTCGATCCAGCGGCATGTCGAAACGCCCGAGCGCGACATCGATGCGCATACGGTCGGCGAAGCATTCGACACCATTTTCAGCGAGCAGCCGCGGCTGCGCGGCTACATCGTCGACGACCAGGGGGCGCTGCGAAAGCACCTGTCGGTGTTCATCGACGGCCAGCCGATCCGCGACCGGCAACGCCTGTCCGATACGCTCGGGGCCGCCAGCCGCGTGTATGTCGTACAGGCGCTGACCGGCGGATAAAGGGACCGATACACCGGCGCATTCCCCATACCAAGCGCCGTCGCGCCAAGGCGGACCATCCGGAGACATCGCCATGAACGATCGACTGCTCGTCGCCACCCGCAAGGGCCTGTTCGTCCTGCAACCCGACGGGCATGGCGGCTGGACGCCCGGCGAACCGTATTTCATCGGCGAGCCTGTCAGCATGGTGCTCGCAGACCCGCGCGACGGCACGCTGTATGCGGCGCTCAATCTGGGGCATTTCGGTGTGAAACTGCATCGCCTGCGCGCAGGCGCCACCGGCTGGGAGGAATGCGCGGTCCCGGTTTATCCGCCGCAGCCCGCCGACGCGTCACCCGCCCGTGCCGATCGGCACGCGGGCAGCGGCGACGCCGACGACGCGCCTGCCGCCGCCGGGACGCCGCAGCCGCCGTGGACGCTTCAGCAAATCTGGTCGCTCGAAGCCGGCGGCACCGACGAGCCCGGCGTCCTGTGGGCCGGCACGATTCCCGGCGGCCTGTTCCGCTCCGACGACCACGGCGATTCGTGGGTACTGAACCGCCCGCTGTGGGATCGCCCCGAACGCGCCGAATGGGGCGGCGGCGGGTACGACGCGCCGGGCATCCATTCGGTGATGGTCGATCCGCGCGACAGCCGGCACGTCACGGTCGGCATCTCGTGCGGCGGCGTGTGGCAGACCGCGGACGGCGGCGCGACGTGGCGCGTCACGGCGCAAGGCATGGAAGCCGACTACATGCCGCCCGAGCGACGCGGCGAACCGAACATGCAGGACCCGCACCGCGTCGTGCAGTGCGCGGCCAACCCCGACGTGCTGTGGACGCAGCATCACTGCGCGATCTTCCGCTCGACCGACGGCGGCGAACACTGGCGGCGGATCGAAGCAGAACCGTCGAGCTTCGGTTTCGCGGTGGCCGTGCATCCGCACGAACCGGATACCGCGTGGTTCGTGCCGGCGGTGAAGGACGCGTGCCGGATTCCGGTGAATGGCCGGCTCGTCGTCACGCGCACGCGCGACGGCGGCCGCAGTTTCGAGAGCCTGTCGAACGGGTTGCCGGCCGCGCCCGCGTACGACCTCGTGTACCGGCACGGGCTCGCGGTGGACGATTCCGGCACGCGCCTCGCGATGGCGTCGACGACCGGCGGGTTATGGACGTCCGATGATGGCGGCGAGCACTGGCGACAGGTATCGGCGCATTTGCCGCCGGTGTATTGCGTCAGCTTCGGATAGCGGCGCGAGCATCGTCGGGCGCCATCCGCGCCACCGCGTCGCGCGTCCGTGCGATTTCCGCTTCGAGCCAGTCGAGAAACCGCCTGACCTGCGGTTCGCGCTCGCGCCCCGGCCGGCACAACGCGACGAAGCGCGCACCGTCGAGCCGCACCGCCGGCTCGATCGGCATCAACGCACCGCGCTCGACATGCTCGGCGGCCAGCACGGAGCTGAGCAGCGCGATACCCTGCCCGTGCAGCACGGCCTGCAACGCGTAATGCTCGTCGTCGTAATGACGAAACACCGCGCGTTCGAGCCACGATTCTCGCCCCGCCGCACGACACCACGACGCCCAGTCGACCGACACCGGCAGCGGCGTATCCCACACGGTCTCGATCAGGTCGAGCGACGCGTCGGTGCGATGCGCATCGAACCCGGCGGCCGCATACGCACCGAAATACTCGTCGATCAACGCAATCTCGTGCAGTGCCGGAAACGTGCGCGACGTCGCGCGAATCGCGAGATCGATGCGTGCATCGCGTTCGAGATCGACGAGCGCGTTCCCCGTTTCGACCTTGATGTGCAAGTGCGGATCGACGCGGCGAAACGCACCGAGACGCGGAATCAGCCACATCGCCGCGAACGCGGGCGTGGTGGTCAGCACGAGCGGGCGCGCGTCGGTTGCATTGGGACGCACCGCGTCGAGCCCGCGGCTCAACGCCAGTAACGCATCGTGACTCGCGCGAAACAGCCGCTCGCCTTCTTCCGTCAGCCGCACGCCGCCCGCGCCGCGCTCGAACAGCAGCACGCCGACGCGGCTTTCGAGCGACTTGATCTGGTGCGACACGGCGGCCGGCGTCACGGACAGTTCATCGGCTGCGGCCTTGAACGTGCCGAGCCGCGCCGACGCTTCGAATACACGCAATGCAGTCAGGGGGATTTTCGAGAACACGGGGCCTCGCGGGCCGGATGCGGCCGGGTTGAATTCGATTCAATCGGGGTGAGATTAGGTGAATTGAAGCGGGTGCGCAACGCGGCTAGCCTTGCGGGACGTCACGGCACGTCGCCGCGGCGGTTGCCCGTCGAACCGGAGGAACCCCGTGCAAGGCCTACCGCGCAGGATCACGCAGGCGGTGCTCTACGAAGCGATCGCCATTGCCTGCATCTCGCCCGCGATCGCGGCGATCTTCAGGCAGGACCTCGTCTACTCGGGCGCGCTGTCGGCGACGATGTCGGCGATCGCGATGCTGTGGAACATGATCTTCAACGCGCTGTTCGAGCGCTGGGAAGCATCGCGCCGGCAGCCGGCGCGCACGCTCGGGCGGCGGATCCTGCACGCGACCGGATTCGAGGGCGGGCTGATCTTCATCCTCGTGCCGGTCGTGTCGTGGTGGCTCGACATCTCGTGGTTCGACGCATTCGTCGTCGATATCGCGCTGTTCGCGTTCTTCTTCTGCTATGCGTTCGTGTTCCAGTGGGCGTTCGATCGCGTGTTCGACGTGCCGGCGGCGACGAAGGGGTCGTGAGCCGGGCACCTATGCGCCGCCGGAAATTTTCGGCAGTTGCCAGCCGAAGCGCACCGCCGCCATCCGCAACGCAAAGCACGCGATGCCGCCGAGCACGGCCGCGACGACCGGCGGGCAACCGAGCCGCCGGCACACCACGACGACGACCGCGCCGAGCAGCGCCGCGCTCGCATAGATGTCGGTGACCAGCACGACCGGTATCCGCGCGAGCAGCAGATCGCGCACGACACCGCCCCCGCAGCCGGTCACGGCGCCCATCAGCGTCGCAATGAACGGGTGGACGCGGAATTCGAGCGCCTTCACCGCGCCCGCGACCGCGAACAGCGCGAGGCCGGCCGCATCGAGCGTCGTCAACACCAACGGCGAGAACGACGCGACCCGCGCATGAAACACGAATGCGAACAGCCCGGCGGCGAACGCGAGCGCCGGGTAACGCCAGTCGCTCACGGCGCTGGGCGGCCGCGCGCCGATCAGCAGGTCGCGAATCACGCCGCCGCCCAGCGCGACGACGAGCGACAGCACCATCACGCCGAACAGGTCGAGGCCGGCGCCGATCGCCGCATTGGCGCCCTCGATCGCGAACACCGCCGTGCCCGCGAGATCGGCGGCCAGCACGACTTGCTCGATGCGCTTCATGCGAATGAATGGCCGAAGCACCGGAGGGTCCGGTTGCAGCCTGCGTCGACCGAAGCGGCCGTGTGATTCGGCCGCATGCGGGCTGCGAGTCGCCGCCCGGCTGCATCAAGCGTGTTGCGGATCATTGCCGTCTCCTCGATCGGGGATCGAGCAGTCTAGCGCATCGCCCGCTGGCCGTCGGCGCGAGCGCGAAGCACGCAGCAAAAAGCCGGCGCAAGCAGGTCACCCCGCTTGCGCCGGCTCAACCTTCACGTCAGGCTTCGGGCCGCGGCCGCACAGCCCGACACGTCATGCTCAATGCGCGCCGAGATACGCCTTCACCGCCGGCAGGCCCGGCTTGCCGTCGATCGTCGTCACGCCGGCCAGCCACTTGTCGAGCGCGTCCGGGTTCGCCTTCAGCCACGCGGCGGCGGCCTTGTTCGGGTCCTGCTTCTTCATGATCGGCACCATCACGTGGTTCTCGATCGCCGTCGTGAACTGCAGGTTCGACACGAACTTCGCGACGTTCGGGCAGCGCTGCGCGTAGTCGGGCGGCGTCGCCGTCAGCACCTTCGCTTCGCCGTAGTTCGGACCGAACACGTCGTCGCCGCCGGTCAGGTAGTCGATCTTCATCTGCACGTTCATCGGATGCGGCTCCCACCCGAGGAACACGATCCACTGCTTGTCGCGAATCGCGCGATTCACCTCGACCAGCATCCCGGCCTCGCTGGACTCGACCAGCTTGAACTTGCCGAGACCGAACTGGTTGCCGTCGATCATCTTCTTGATCAGCGCGTTGCCGTCGTTGCCGGGCTCGATCCCGTAGATCTTGCCGTTGAGCTTGTCCGCGTACTTCTGGATGTCCGCGAACGACTTCAGGCCGCCCTGGTACACGTAGTCGGGCACCGCGAGCGTGTATTTCGCGCCGGTCAGGTTCGGCGTCGCGAGCACCTTGATCGTGCCGGCCTTCGTGAACGGCTGGATGATCGGGTCCATCGTCGGCGACCAGTAGCCGAGGAACACGTCGATCTGCTTGCTCTTGATCCCCGCGAACGTGATCGGCACCGATGCGATCGTCTTCGTCGGGTTGTAGCCGAGCCCCTGCAGCATCGTCGATGCGAGGCCCGTGGTCGCTGCGATGTCGGACCAGCCGACATCCGCGAAGCGCACGTTCTTGCACACGGGCGGATCGGCCGCATAGACGGCCGACATCGGCGCGGCCATCCCGATCCCGCACACCGCTGCGATCAATAGGCGCTTCATCTTGCTTCTCCTCAAAGTGATGTCGTTTGCTCGAATCCGGGATCGTTTATTGAAGCCGCGCGCCGCGATCCCGGCGACGTCGCGGACCGAATGATTGCCCCGTTCAGCGCCCCGGCAACCGGCGCTCGTAGCTCGGCGCATGGCCGAACTGCGCGCGATATGCCTTGCTGAAATGACACGGCGAATGAAACCCGCAGACCGTCGTCACGCGCGCGATCGATGCGTCGGTCGTGCGCAGCAGGTCGCGTGCGCGTTTCAGGCGCAGCGTCAGGTAATAGTGGGTCGGCGATACGTTCAGGTACACCTTGAACATGCGCTGCAGATGCCGCTGCGACAGCCGCACGAGCCGCGCGAGTTCCTCGAGCGACAGCGGCTCCTCGATGTTCGCCTCCATCAGCCGCACGACCTCGATCAGCTCCGCGCGAGAGAAGCCGACGCGCGCGTCGACCGGAATCGGCTGCGTATCGGTCGAACTGCGGATGCGCTCGAGAATGAACTGCTCGGAGACCTGCGCAGCGAGCTGCTGGCCGAACCGCATGCCGACGAGGTTCAGCATCAGGTCGAGCGGCGCGGTGCCGCCCGTGCAGGTCAGCCGGTCGCGATCGACGACGAACAGCTCGTCGGCGAAGCCCACCTGCGGAAATTCGGAATGCAGCGCGGACAGGTTCTCCCAGTGCACGGTGCAGCGATAGCCGTCGAGCAGCCCGCTCGACATCAGCGCATAGGCGCCCGTGCAGATGCCGCCGAGCGGCAGCCCGCGTTCGGCGAGCGCCGCGAGCATATCGCGCGCGCCCTCGTCGACCACGTCGCGGATGCGGATGCCGCCGCACACGATCATCACGTCGGGCAGGTTCTCGTAGTCGAGCGCCTGCGTGGGCCGCACCGCGATGCCGTTGCTGGCATGCGCGGGTGCGCCGTCGAGCGAGTAGATCGACCACTTGTAGTGATCCGCCCGCCCGACGTAGTTCGCCATCCGTAGCACTTCGACCGCGCTCGAGAACGCGATCATCGAGAAGTTCGGCAGCGTCAGGAAGCCGAAATGGGCGAGGGATGAAACCGGTGAAACGCAGGCGGCGGGCGCGACAGCGACGGCGGACGTCACATCGGTCTCCTGGCGAGGAGGTTGTGAAGGACCAGCCCCGCGGCCGAAGCCGCGGGAACCGTTATCAATTCAGGGTGAGCGGCCAGGGCGCTCCTGGCCGCCGAAGATCAGGCCTGCGCGGGCGAAGCCTTCACGCGAAAGAGCTGCTTGAGGCCCGAGAACAGCGGCGCCTTCACGGTGCCCGGCGCGCGGCCGAAGCTCTCGGTGATGCGGTCGAGAATGATCGCGAGCAGCACGACCGACAGGCCGCTTTCGAAACCGAGGCCGATGTCGAGGCGCTGGATACTCGCGAGCACGTCGTTGCCGAGGCCGCCGGCGCCGACCATCGACGCGATGATCACCATCGACAGCGCCATCATGATCGTCTGGTTCACGCCCTGCATGATCGACGGCAGCGCGTTCGGGAACTGCACCTTGTACAGCAGTTGCCACGGCGTGCAGCCGAACGCCTGGCCGGCTTCGACGATCTCGCGGTTCACGTGGCGGATGCCGAGGCTCGTGAGACGCACCGCGGGCGGCATCGCGAAGATCACCGTCGACAGGATCCCCGGCACGCGGCCGAGACCGAACAGCATCGCGGCCGGAATCAGGTAGACGAAGGCCGGCATCGTCTGCATCAGGTCGAGAATCGGGCGCACGATCGCGGCGACCCACTTGCTCTTCGCGGCCCAGATGCCGAGCGGGATGCCGAGCACGAGGCTGATGATCGTCGACGACAGCGTGAGGCCGAGCGTGATGACCGTCTGGTCCCAGAAGCCCGTCGCGAAGATCAGCAGCAGCGACAGCGTCGTGAACAGCGCGAAGCGCCAGCCCACCCGCCACAGTCCGATGCCGATGAAGATCGCCATCATCAGCCACATCGGTATCGCCTGCAGGCCATGCTCGACGAATGCCGCGAGCCCCTCGATTACTTGACCGATCGTGTCGAACGTCTTCGCATCGTGGTCGAGCAGGTAGTGAACGGACTGGTCGACCCAGGTACCGAGCGGAATCATTTCAGACATGGGAGCCTCGCGAACGCGTGATGGCCTTCAGGATGAGCGCACGATCGACCGAGCCGCAGTAGCAGCCGTCGTCGTCGACGACGGGCAGTGCATTCGGGCTCGCGACCACGCGCGCGACGACATGTTCGAGCGACGCATCGCGCCGGATGCTTTCGATCGGCCGCACGGACGGCGTGTCCTGACCGAGCGCCTCGCGCGTGACGAAGCCGCGGATCTTGCGCGCGGCATCGAGCACGAACGCGTATTCGGCGCTGCCGTTCAGCGAAGCCGCGACGTTCGCGGCATCGCACTTCGACATGATCGGCACGGCGCCCGTCTGCATCAGGTCGCCGGCGGTGAGGTAGCGGCTGGTGTCGATGCCGTCGAAGAACGCGCGCACGTAGTCGTCGGCCGGGTTCGCGATGATGTCCTGGGGCGTGCCGACCTGCACGAGGCGGCCGCCTTCCATGATCGCGATGCGGTTGCCGATGCGCAGCGCTTCCTCGAGATCGTGCGACACGAACATGATCGTGCGGCGCTGCTCCTTCTGCAGTTGCAGCAGCACGTCCTGCATTTCGCGGCGCTTGAGCGGATCGAGCGCGGAGAACGCCTCGTCCATGATCATCAGCGACGGGTTCACGGCCAGCGCGCGGGCAAGGCCGACGCGCTGCTGCATGCCGCCCGACAGCTCGGACGGCAGCTTGTGCGAAAACGATGCGAGCCCGACCTGCTCGAGCACTTCCATCGCGCGGCGCTCGCGCTCCTTCTTGCCCATGCCCCCGACTTCGAGCCCGAACGCGGCATTCGACACGACGGTGCGATGCGGCATCAGCGCGAACGACTGGAACACCATGCTCATGTCCTTGCGGCGCAGCGCGGTCAGCGCCGAGCGGCGCGCCGACGCGACGTCGAGCCCGTCGATCAGCACCTTGCCGGCGCTCGGATCGACCAGCCGGTTCACGAGGCGGATCAGCGTGGACTTGCCGGAGCCGGACAGGCCCATCAGCACGAAAATTTCGCCTTCCTGCACATCGAAGGAGACGTTGTGCACGCCGACGACCTGGCCGGTGCGCTTGAGCACATCGTCCTTCGTCGCGCCGGCGGCGAGCATGTCGAGCGCCTGCTGCGGGTTACTTCCAAATACCTTGCACAGACCTTCGACCACAACCTTGGGGGCATCCATCGAAACCTTCTCCTCGTGTAGCGGGGACTCGCGCTTGTCATAGCGTGCCTACATAGTTGCCAGAAAAAACCCCGGCCTGCCGACGAATTACGACAAACGCTTGCGCAAATACGACACGCCCGCCAGCCCCGTCCGGCGGGCCGCGGCGGCGATTGCGGCGGCGCAATACGCGCACGGCCAGCAACGACGGGCATCCCGCGCCGGACTTGTGCGCAGCAGCGCGGCGAATTGCACATGAGGTTTTGCGTCAGGCCGTATCGGGCACGCGTCGTTTTGCGACAAGTCGACGTCCGTTCCCGCGTCGATCCGGTCAGACGAATAGCGCAGTGCGCATTCGCCAGTAAAAAGCATGACCGTGCAAAAAACCGTTCGACGACACCGAACGGCGCATACCACGATACCGCGTCGAACCCGGAAATCGGCCAACGCACGCTGTGATACATTCGCCGCAAACACGCCGAGCGCGACGTTGCCGCGGGCCTTTCGCACCAAGGCCTGGCCGCGCGGCGCGCGCATGCCGGTTCGCCTGCCGGCCGTGCTGAAACCGCCTCGATCCGGTGCGATCCGCGATCGAAGGACGATAACGATAGTGAGAGGGAGCAAGGCGTTGAACTGGGCATTCGCCGTAATCGGCTTCATCGTGGGCGGCATCGCTGCCTTGATCGGGGATTTCTCGGCCGGGAGCGGCTCGCTGCTCGGGGCCGCCGTCGGGTTCTGCATCGGGCACGCAATGCGGCAACGCAAGCAGCGGAACCCGCGCGCCGCGCCCGACGCGTTCGCGCTCTCCGCGACGCCGCCGCCCGCCCCGTTACCGCTCGCCGATCGCGTCGCGCGCCTCGAAGCCACTGTCGACACGCTCACGCGCGAACTCGACGCGCTGCGCGCTCAACTGGCGGGCGCGAAGGCCGGCGCGGCGACATCCGGGGGCATCGCGCAAACGGCTTCGGCCGGCGCCGCCTCCGCGCCACTGCCGACACCCGCCCCGGCCACACCCGCGCCACGACCTGTCGCCGCACGGGCGGCGACGCCGGCATCCACTTCGACCCCGGTACATGCCGCGATACCCGCGCCGGCAAGCGCAGCGAGCACCACTGCGGCGCCCGCTGACGCCACCGCCGCCGCCCACGCCGCCACCCCGATCCGCCCTGCCCCGCCCCAACCGCCCGCGCCACGCGAACCGGGCCTCGCCGAACGCGCGTTCGGCGCCGCGCGTGGCTGGCTGCTCGGCGGCAACACGGTCGTGCGGGTCGGGATCATCGTGCTGTTCTTCGGCGTCGCGTTCCTGCTCAAGTACGCGGCCGACAACGCGATGCTGCCGATCGAATTCCGCCTCGCGGGCACGGCGCTCGCCGCGGCCGCGCTGCTCGCGATCGGCTGGCGCGTGCGGCCGCGCCGCGGCGCATACGGCCTCGTGCTGCAAGGCGGCGGCGTCGGCATCCTGTACCTGACGATCTTCGCCGCGACCAAGCTGTATGCGCTGCTGCCCGTCGGCGCCGCGTTCCCGCTGATGGTCGCCGTCTGCGCGCTGAGCGCCTTCCTCGCGGTGCGGCAGAACGCGCTGCCGCTCGCGTTCATGGGCAGCGCGGGCGGCTTTCTCGCCCCGATCCTGCTGTCGACCGGCCAGGGCAACCACGTCGCGCTGTTCAGCTACTACGCACTGCTGAACGCGGGCATCTTCGCGATCGCGTGGTTCAAGGCCTGGCGCCCGCTGAACCTGCTCGGCTTCGTGTTCACGTTCACGATCGGCTCCGCGTGGGGCGTGACGGCCTATCGCCCCGCGCTGTTCGCGAGCACCGAGCCGTTCCTGATCCTGTTCTTCCTGATGTACGTCGGCATCGCGCTGCTGTATGCGGTGAAACGCGAACTCGCGCTGCGACACTACGTGGACGGCACGCTCGTGTTCGGCACGCCGATCGTCGCGACCGCGCTGCAGGCGTCGCTCGTCAAAGGCATGCCGTTCGCGCTCGCGTGGAGCGCGGTCGCGCTGTCGGCGTTCTACGTCGCGGTCGCCGCCTGGCTCGCGCGGCGCCGCGACCGCCTCGGGCTGCTGTTCGAATCGATGCTCGCGCTCGCGGTCATCTTCGCGACGCTCGCGGTGCCGCTCGCGTTCTCGGGGCCGACGACCAGCGCCGCGTGGGCCATCGAAGGCGCGGCCGTCGTGTGGCTCGGCGTGCGCCAGAAACGCCTGCTCGCGTTCGGCTTCGGGCTGCTGATGCAGGTCGCCGCGGCCGGCGCGTTCTTCACGAGCCTGCTGAGTCCGGCCGACGCGACCGCGCTGCCCGTGCTCAACGGCCCGACCATCGCGATGCTGCTGATCGCGCTCGCCGGCGTGTTCACCGGCTGGTGGCTGCACGGGCGCGGCGAAGCGCGCGCATGGCACGCGTGGATGCCCGAGATCGGCGTCGCGGCCGCCGCGTGGGGGCTGCTGTGGTGGGTCAGCGGCGGGCTGCACGAGATCCTCGTCCACGCGAGCCGTCACGTCGATCTGCATGCCGATCGCTTCGTCGTCGATGCGACCGCGCTGTTCGCGGCCGGTACCGCGTGGCTCGCGCACGGCGCGCGCCGCCGACTCGCGTGGCCGCTCGCCGAGTGGCCCGCGCTGGCCCTCACGCCGGTGCTGGCGCTGCTCGCGCTGCGCGCGTTCGATGCGCATGAAGCGCCACTGTCGGGCATGGGCGCGTTCGCGTGGCCGGTGGCCGTCGGCGCGGGGCTTGCGCTGCTGTGGCGCCAGTCGCGCGGCACGGCCGGCGCCGCTGCCGCGAACGGCGCGTCGCCGGCCGTTGCGACGGGCATCCTCGCGCCGCTGCATACGCTGACGTTCTGGACCGTGTGCGGACTGCTGTCGCTCGAAGGTTTCTGGCGCCTGCGCGCGTTCGTCCCGGAAGGCGCATGGAGCTGGAGCGCATGGGCGTACGGCTTCGGCACGCTGCTCCTGCTCGTGTCCGGCCCCGGCACGCGCCTGCGCTGGCCCGTCGCGGCGTTCCCGCGCGCCTACCAGGTGTGGGGGGCCGCGCCGCTCGCCGCGCTGCTGTGGCTGTGGAGCATCGCCAGCACGGTGAGTGACGGCGATGCAGCGCCGCTCTTCTGGCTGCCGCTGCTCAATCCGCTCGACATCGCGCAAGGCCTCGTATTCGTCGCCTTCGCCGCGTGGCTGCGTCGCCTCAAAACGCTCGGCATCGCGTGGCATCCGCGCGTCGTCGACTATCTGGCGATCGCGACCGTGTTCCTGTGGTTCAACGCGCTGATGCTGCGCACGCTGCATCACCGCTTCCACTTCGGCTACGACGTCGACACCGTGCTGTCGTCGTTCGGCATCCAGCAGGTGTTCATGGTCGGCTGGAGCCTGTTCGCATTCGCGGGGATGTGGCTCACGCGCCGCGACGGCATCGCCCGGCTCTGCGCGTTCGCGTCGCTGCCGCTGATCGTCGTGATGTGGGCGTGGACCTTCTACGCGAACTTCACGCAGGACGGCGGAAGCTGGGCGCGCGTGCCGCTGTTCAATCCGCTCGATCTCGTGCTCGCGGTCGTCTATGCGCTCGCCGCGTCGTGGTTCGTGCGTGCGCGCAGACTCGGCTGGTCGTTCGGCGCGTATCGCGTCGAGCTGCTGGGCGCGGGCGGCGCGACCGGCTTCCTGTGGTTGAACGCGATCCTGCTGCGCACGCTGCATCACTGGGCCGGCGTGCCGTACGAGCTCGGCGCGATGGCCGAATCGACGCTCGTGCAGGCATCGGTGTCCGTGTACTGGACGGTCTGCGCGCTCGCGATCACGATCTGGGCCACGCGCCACGGGTTGCGACCGCTGTGGTTCGTCGGTGCCGCGCTGCTCGCGCTCACGGTCGTCAAGCTGTTCCTGTTCGACCTGTCGCACGTCCCCGGCATCGAGCGCATCGTGTCGTTCATCGGCATCGGCGTGCTGCTGCTGTTGATCGGCTATTTCTCGCCGCTGCCGCCGAAGGCCGCCGCGCAACAGGACGGCCAGTCATGAAGCGACTCGCCGCCCTGCTCGGGCTGAGCCTGCTCGCGTCGTTCGCGGCGGCCGACGGCGCGCCGGACGCGGGGCGCGTCACGCAGCGCTTCGCGCTCGACCTCGACGGCAGCGCCGCGTATTACCAGCTCACCGTGCCGCAGCCCGTGTATGCGGCGAGCCGGCGCGACGATCTCGGCGACGTGCGCATCTTCAACGGCGCCGGCGAGCCGGTGCCGTACTCGCTCGACGCGCCGGCCGCGGCCGCGCCCGCCGTGCCGCCGTCGCGCGCACCGGTGCACTGGTTCCCGCTGCCGCCCGCGCGTGCCGAGAACGGCAACGCGCCGCTCGGCGTGACGGTCGGCCCGGACGGCGCGCTGCGCGCGGCCGTCGCGACGCCTTCGCCCGCCCGGCACGGCGCGGACCTCGTCGACCTGTCGCATACCGACGGCAGCATCGATGCACTGCTCGTGCACGTGGACGACGACAGCTACCAGGGGCGCGTGTCCGTCGAAGCCAGCGACGACCTGCGCAACTGGCGGCCGCTCGGCAGCACGCAGTTGCTCAAGGTTGGCCGCGGCAACGACATGCTGGTGCAGGAACGCATCGCACTCGACGGCGCGACGCCGCGCTACGTGCGGCTGGACTGGCTCGACGGGGCGCCGGCGATCGCGTCGATCGACGTCGAGACGCATCCGCGCGACGCACGCGGCACCGACACGGCCTCCGTGCCGCGCCAGTGGCGCGACGCCGTGCAGGTTCGCGCTGGCGCTGCGCCGGGCGAGTATCTGTTCGACACCGACGGCGCGTATCCGGTCGACCGCGTGCGCATCGACCTGCCGCAGCCGAACACCGTCGCGCGCGCGACGCTGCAAAGCCGTGCCGATGCGCAGGCGCCGTGGCGCGACGTCGCGGCCGCGGTGCTGTTCCGGCTGCAGGGTAAGGGCGGCGAGCAGCGCAATCCGCCGCTCGGGTTCGCGGCGAATACGGACCGCGCGTGGCGGATCGTCGTCGACATGCGCAACGGCGGGCTCGGCGGCGGCCGGCCGGCCGTCGCGATCGGCTGGCATCCGGCCGCGCTGACCTTCGTCGCGCGCGGCACGCCGCCGTTTACGCTCGGCGTGGGCGACGCATCGCTCATGTCGTCGGCCGTGAGCCGCGACGCGCTGCTGGTCGGCATGGCGCCCGAAGTACGGCCCGCCCGCGTCGGCGCGGCGCTGGCGGTATCGGCGCTCGCGCCGGCGGCAACCGCCGATGCGGACGCCGGACGCCGCTATGTACTGTGGGGCGCGCTGATCGTTGCGGTCGGTGTGCTCGGCACGATCGCGTGGCGCCTCGCGAAAGGCGGCGGCGACACGCGCGGCCGCGACGACTGACGTCCACACGCATTTGCGTGCGCTTGACGCGCCGTTCACGTCCATCGAGCCCGTTCATGCGTTGAGCCATCGCCATGCGCGGTCGCGCCGATTCGTCGAGTGGTCGGCTCCCGTCGTTACGTGAAGGCCACGCGACGCGTCAGCGGCGCGAATCGGAACCCGCCCGCCGCGATCGGACCACGAAGCGGCCGTGCTGACGCGGCCGCCACGGCGACATAGCACTCGCCCGCTTCCGCGCGGCGGCGCGTGACGTCCTCGTCCTGATCGACGCACGTGCAGTTGAGCCCCATCGCACCGAGCCGCGCGAACGCACGATGCGACATCGGCGTGAGTCGCGCATAGCCGTCGATTGCCGGATCGAAACGCCGGACGATCACCCGATCGGCGCACGCGAAGCGCGGCAGGGGTGCGTTCGGCGATCGCGTTCCAGGGTATCGATATGGCCATGCTCCGTGGTGAAGATGCCCGAAGTCCAGGAGCACGCCGGTCGCCGTCGCAAGAAAAAATGTCATAAGAATGCCGCGGTGACGTGGCTGACACGGGTGCCGAGCACGGTGCGCTTCGATGCCGTGCGCACGTCGCGGCAAATGCCTCGAAGCACCGATCGTTGCTCGCGCAAGCAACGCATCAAGCATCGATATCGACGCCCGGCACGCCCGTCGTTGACACGGGCGGGCAACGCGCTCCAGACTCGCGGCTCCATCACCGCATCGCGAGCGCCCATGATCACCTGCTTCCTCCGCTACGTCGTCGATCCGTACAAACTCGTCGAATTCGAAACCTACGGAAAGATGTGGATTCCGCTCGTCGAGCAGTTCGGCGGCACGCATCACGGCTACTTCCTGCCGTCCGAAGGCGCAAACAACATCGCGCTCGCGATGTTCTCGTTCCCGAGCCTCGCCGACTACGAGCGCTACCGCGAACGCTCGAAGGACGATCCGGCCTGCCAGGCCGCATTCCGCTACGCGGAGGAAACACGGTGCATCGTCAGCTACGAGCGCAGCTTCTTCCGGCCGGTGTTCGAGTAAGAACGCATCACCAAGCATCGCGCCCCGTTTTCCGGCCGAGGACGAAAAAAAGCCCCGCCTGCATCCGCGCGGCGGGGCCAACCCATGTCAGTAGAGACATCATGGAGGAGACGCGCCCATCTTATCGACCGCGGTGCAGCGTCCCAACCAAGCATTTCTGCTATCGATCCGCGGGGCCGCGCACACGATTGCCTCGCCGCACGGCATATCGATAGAACGAAAAGTCGTTTTCAGAGTGGCGACGGGGTCGTTACCATCTGGTTTTAAGCCTGTGCTCAGCCGGGCAAGCCACTCCCAGGAGCGCCCCTTGACTGCATTCGATCAACACCGCCGCCCGTTCGTCGTCGGCATCGGCGGGACCACCCGGGCCGCGTCGTCCACCGAACGCGCGCTGTCGTTCGCACTGCGCGGCGCGCAAGCCGCCGGCGCGCGCACACGCCTGTTCGACGGCCCGTTCCTCCATACGCTGCCGCACTACGCGCCCGAACACAAAACGCTGACCGACGCGCAGCGCGAACTGATCGACGCCGTGCGCCAGGCCGACGCGATCATCATCGCGACGCCCGGTTATCACGGCGGCGTGTCCGGTCTCGTGAAGAACGCGCTCGACACGCTCGAGGAACTGCGTGCGGACGAGCGCCCGTATCTCGACGGCCGCGCGGTCGGCCTGATCGTCACCGCGTACGGCTGGCAGGCGGCCGGCACCGTGCTCACGTCGCTGCGCTCGATCGTCCATGCGCTGCGCGGCTGGCCGACGCCGTTCGGCGCAACCGTCAACACGCTGGAAACGCGCTTCGAAAGCGCAGATAGCTGCTCGGATCCGAAGGTCGTCGCGCAACTCGAGACGGTCGGCGCGCAAGCCGCCGAATTCGCACTCGCGTTCGCGTCGCATCGTGCGGCCTCGCATGCGGCATCGGTCGATGCGCTCGCGCCCGTGCTGAAGGTCGCCAACCGGTAACCTCCGCATTCCGCCGCGCCCCTTCGGTTGACACGATTCGACGCAGGTGCGCGGCGCGTCTTCCGACGCCCGGCGATGCGCCGGGCGCGTCCGTCCCGCCTCTCGAACACATCGTTCCCGCGTACCGCCCCGATAACGATTCAGCCAGCCGCATGATTTGCATTGGCCGAAAGATTGGTTCACGCGGCCGGCCGGTTTTCGTACGCTGAAAGTCCGAACTTTTTACGCGCACGCCATGAACCGTACGATCCGCTACAAGGGCTATGAAGTCGCTCCCGTTGCCGCCCGGTTGCCGAACGGGTTGTTCGCCGCCAACCTGACGATCGAACGCGCGAGCGGCGGGCCGTCGCCGCGCTCCGTGTCGTTCGACGCAATCGATTTCTTCTTCGAGGAAGAGCACGCCCTCGCGTACGCATCGCGCTGGGGCCGCCTCTGGGTCGACACGAACGCGTGACCCGCGCGAGGCCCGCGTGCACATGGCCCCCGAAAATACGCGATGACGGAAGCTGTGCCAGAATCTTTCGATCCGTAATCGCATAACAATAGCCATGACCGACACGCTGCAGGAAGAGCATGCAGCCGCAGATCACGCGATGCGCAACTGGACCTTCGAGAGGCAAGGCCCGGTCCGGATCGGATCCGATGCGCACAAGCAGATGTTCTGTCGGATGCTGCTCGACACACACAATCCGTACAAGCCGGCGGTAATCGACTGGCCGGCGCTCCAGCCGGCCGAACTCAGGCGGCTCACGTCGCTGCCGATCTGGGACATCGCGGTGCAAACCGAAGGCCGCGCGTCGATTCGCGTGGCGACCTACGCCGCGACGGTCGACGATCCACTGCTGCGCCGCGCGCTCGAGATGGACGGCGGCGAGGAAGCCCGCCACAAGGTCGTGCTGTCGAAACTCGTCGAGGCTTACGGCATCCGGCTCGCGCCCGAGCCGGCCTACCCGGCACCGACCGATCCCGAGTGGTCGTGGATGATGACGGGCTTCAGCGAATGCATCGACAGCTTTTTCGCATTCGGCCTGTTCCGCTCCGCGCAGCGCTCCGGTTATTTCCCGCCCGAGCTCGTCGAGACCTTCGAGCCCGTGATCCAGGAAGAAGGCCGCCACATCCTGTTCTTCGTGAACTGGTACGCATGGTACTGGCGCACGATGCCGTGGTGGCGCCGGCCGTGGTTCTTTGCACGCGTCGCGGCCGTGTGGGTGCAACTGATTCGCGACCGCATGAACATCGCGCGCGGCATCGATGCCGACGGCGCCGCGCGTGACGCGAACTTTCCGGCGACCGGCACCGCCGACATCGGCGATGCGCTGAACCCGCGCGAACTGATCGAGCTGTGTCTCGTGGAGAATGACCGGCGGATGGCCGGTTACGACAAGCGCCTGCTGCGCCCGATGTTCGTGCCGCGAATGGCGCGGCTCGCGCTGCGGTTTCTGAAGAAGTGAAGTCGGGCGCTTGCCGCGGGTCATGCAGCAAGCGCCCGGTTCGGCCCCCGCCCGTCGATCGGGTGTGGCGCGCCCGATACATTCGATTCCTCCCTCTGTTTCCTCGACACGTCGAGCGCCAGCGGCATGGCGGACAAATTGCCGCCCTCGGATCTCACGTTTCTGGCCCTTCCGACCCGGCGCCGCTGGCGGTCTTCGACGGCCTGTCGACACCCCGCGAAATACCCGCCGCGTGCGCGCTCCCTCGACTCCCGGCATGCGCGCCGATTCCGCCTCGACGCCGACATCAACGCGATCGTCGATAGGGCAAAACCGATAAATTGAGGCGAGTTGTTTCATTCGTCACGCCTGTAGCATTTTTTTACAACTTTCTCGGGCCGGGCAGCCCGCCACGCCCGCCGCTCGGGCCCCTGCGCCGCGCGAGATGCGCGAATCAGCACAAACCAATGTGCTCGACATCAGACAAATCCAATTATCAGATAACCAGTAAATATAAATATAAATTCAATTCAAACACAAACAATTAACAAGTTAATAAAATATCAAAAACACTATATGTTGAACCAGCTTCAAACATTACAAAAATGAAAGGATGAGATATCGCGCAAACGTTTGCGGGCTCATTCGTCTTACTTTTATGCCTACCAGTTGTGTTATCTATCGCACACATACAACGTAACACGTTGATTTTTAATATAAATTCTCACAACTCCCAGCAGAACACCGATGCTTCCCGACACATTCTTACATTTTGCTCATTAGCTTTCATCAAGCACATCAACACTCGATGCATTAACCATTCTTTAACTTTTAAAACACTTCATTTATCACTGTTTGTCAATCTCCAAAATCCACCTCCAATAAACTCCGCCCATCAATTTTGAGATTCGCGCGAACGCACGGACCAATCCTCTAACAAAAGAGACCGGTGTGTGGCGTGCACATTTGGAGGTAGTAGGACATGAACCGCACATACCGCTCGATCTGGAACGAAGCGCTTGGCGCCTGGGTCGCGGCATCGGAAATCGATTCGGCACGGGGCAAGCCGAACAAGTCGGCCGTCGTGGTCGCGGCAGTCGCGGCGCTGGCGATCAGCCTGCCGTCGCTTGCAAGCGCGTCGACCTACATACCTGGAACGGTGAACGGATTCGGGCAGTTCACGGTATCGAGCTGTACCTCCAGCAGCGGCAGTACGGCCGCCGGCCGCACGACGATGGGCGACACCAATGCGTATCCGACCGATGGTTCGGGCACGTGGTCGACCGTGACCGGCTGTAACGCATCCGGCAACGGCAATCTCGCGGCGACGGCCTACGGCACCTACTCGCAAGTCACCGGCAAGGGCGGCACCGCGATGGGCTTCCTCAGCTCGGCTGGCCTCTGGGGCGTCGCGGCCGGCCTCGAAACCACCGCCAGCGGCGCCGGCGCGACCGCACTCGGCTTTGGCTCGACGGCGAACGCGCAGAACGCCGTCGCGATCGGCGGCGCAGGCGGCAACGGAACGACGCCGCTGTCGCAGGCAAACTCGACCATCGCATCGGGCGCGGGTGCAGTCGCCATCGGCAGCAACGCAACGAAGGGCGCGCAGTCGGCCGCGTCGAACGGCATCGCGATCGGCGGTCAATCGTCCGTCGCGTCGGCCGCCACGTCGGGCATCGCAGTTGGTCGCGGCGCAACCGTCAGTAGTGCGTACGGCATCGCGCAAGGCGATGGTGCGACGGCAAGCGGCGCCTCGTCGGTCGCGCTGGGTCAATCGGCGACCGCCGGGTCGAATTCGGGCACGGGCGGCGGCATCGCAATCGGCAGCAGCGCGAACGCGGGCACCGCTGTTTCGGGCAGCACGATCGCAATCGGGAACGGTGCAACCGCGACGTCGCCGTCGGGGTCCGGCGATTCGCTGGCATTCGGCACCAGCGCGGCGGCCACGGGGCTGGACTCGACGGCGATCGGCGCCCAAACCACCGCCAACGGCACGAACTCGATCTCCATCGGCAACAATGGCACGCTCGCCACCGGGACGGGCGCGCAAGTCGTGGGCGTCGGCTCGACGGCCAGTGGCACGAATGCAACGACGTTCGGCACGAGTTCAACGGCAACGGGTACCGGTGCGCTGGCGCTCGGCGCGGGCAGCAACGCGAAGTATGCCTCCAGCGTCGCGCTCGGCGCGGGAAGCGTCACCGGTACGGTTGAGCCGACCGGCACGGGTTATCTGACGGGCAGCGCCGCACCGCTGTCGGAAGTGTCGGTCGGTAGCTCGAGCGCACTGCGCCGCATCACGAATGTCGCCGACGGCTCCGCGCCGCAAGACGCCGTCACCGTCGCGCAGCTCAGCACCGGCATGAGCACGACCACGAGCGCGATCGGCAGCCTGTCGACGTCGGCGTCGACGGGCCTTTCGTCGGCCAGTAGCTCGATTTCGTCGCTGTCGACGTCGACCTCGACCGGCATCAATTCGCTGTCTACTGGTCTCAGTTCGGCTAATAGTTCGGTTACGTCGCTTTCGTCTTCCACGTCGACGGGTCTGTCGTCAGCGAATAGCTCGATCGGCTCCCTGTCGACCTCGACTTCGACCGGCATCAACTCGCTGTCCACTGGCCTCAGCTCGGCGAACAGCTCGGTCACGTCGCTTTCGTCCTCCACGTCGACGGGCCTGTCGTCGACTAACAGCTCGATCGGCTCCCTGTCGACCTCGACTTCGACTGGCATCAACTCACTGTCCACTGGCCTCAGCTCGGCTAATAGTTCCGTCACGTCGCTGTCGTCGTCCACGTCGACGGGTCTCTCGTCGGCTAACAGCTCGATCACTTCGCTGTCGACCTCGACTTCGACCGGTATCAACTCGCTGTCCACCGGCCTCAGCTCGGCGAATAGCTCCGTCACGTCGCTGTCGTCGTCCACGTCGACGGGTCTCTCGTCGGCTAACAGCTCGATCACTTCGCTGTCGACCTCGACTTCGACCGGTATCAACTCGCTGTCCACCGGCCTCAGCTCGGCAAACAGCTCCGTCACGTCGCTGTCGTCGTCCACGTCGACGGGCCTGTCGTCGGCCAACAGCTCCATCACGTCGCTCTCGACTTCGACCTCGACGGGTATCAATTCGCTGTCGACCGGCCTCAGCTCGGCGAATAGCTCCGTCACGTCGCTGTCGTCGTCCACGTCGACGGGTCTCTCGTCGGCTAACAGCTCGATCACTTCGCTGTCCACCTCGACTTCGACCGGCATCAACTCGCTGTCGACTGGCCTCAGCACGGTCTCGACGAAGACAGACAACCTGGGTAGCAGCACCGCGTCAGCACTTGGCGGTGGTTCGACGTACGACCCGACGACGGGCAAGGTCTCGGCTCCCGCGTACACCACGTACAACGCGAACGGCACGACATCGACGGCCAACAGCGTGGGCTCGGCGATCAACAACATCAACGGCCAGGGCATCAAGTACTTCCACGCGAACTCGACCGGCGCCGACAGCACCGCGACGGGCACCGACGCCGTCGCCATCGGCACCGGCGCGGTCGCCGGCACGAACAACTCCATCGCGCTCGGCGCGAACTCGGTGACCGCCGCGGCCACCCCGACGAGCAGCGCGACCGTCAACGGCGTGACGTTCGGCGGATTCGCCGGCGCCACGCCGGTCGGCACCGTCAGCGTCGGCGATCTCAACAAGGAACGGCAGATCACCAACGTCGCTGCCGGACAAGTAACCGCGACCAGTACCGACGCGATCAACGGCAGCCAGCTTTATTCCGTCGCCCAACAAGTCGGCACCGCGACCAGCGCCATTTCGTCGCTGTCGACGTCGACTTCGACGGGCCTGTCGTCGGCGAATAGCGCGATCACCTCGCTGTCGACTTCGACTTCGACGGGTATCAATTCACTGTCGACCGGCCTCAGCTCGACCAATAGCGCGGTAACGTCACTGTCGACCTCCACGTCGACTGGCTTGTCGTCGGCCAACAGCTCGATCACTTCGCTCTCGACATCGACTTCCACAGGTCTTTCGTCGGCTAACAGCTCGATCTCCTCACTGTCGACTTCGACCTCGACGGGCATCAATTCGCTGTCGACCGGCCTCAGCTCGACCAATAGCTCGGTGACGTCGTTGTCGACTTCCACGTCCACCGGTCTTTCGTCAGCTAACAGCTCGATCACATCCCTGTCCACGTCGACCTCGACCGGCCTGTCGTCGGCCAACAGCTCCATCACGTCGCTCTCGACTTCGACCTCGACGGGCATCAATTCGCTGTCGACCGGCCTCAGCTCGACCAATAGCTCGGTGACGTCGTTGTCGACTTCCACGTCGACTGGCTTGTCGTCGGCTAACAGCTCGATCACGTCGCTTTCGACTTCGACCTCGACGGGCCTGTCGTCTGCGAACAGCTCGATTACCTCGCTTTCGACTTCGACCTCGACCGGTATCAATTCACTGTCGACCAGCCTCAGCTCCACCGATAGCACGGTGACGTCACTGTCGACCTCCACGTCGACCGGCTTGTCGTCGGCCAACAGCTCGATCACGTCGCTTTCGACTTCGACCTCGACCGGCCTGTCGTCGGCCAACAGCTCCATCACGTCGCTCTCGACTTCGACTTCGACCGGTATCAGTTCGCTGTCGACCGGCCTCAGCTCGACCGATAGCACAGTAACGTCGCTGTCGACCTCCACGTCGACTGGCTTGTCGTCGGCTAACAGCTCGATCACGTCGCTTTCGACTTCGACCTCGACGGGCCTGTCGTCCGCGAACAGCTCGATTACCTCGCTTTCGACTTCGACCTCGACGGGTATCAATTCGCTGTCGACCGGCCTTAGCTCCACGGATAGCACGGTGACATCGCTGTCGACTTCCACGTCGAGCGGCCTGTCGTCCGCGAACAGCTCCATCACGTCACTGTCGACTTCGACCTCGACCGGTATCAATTCGCTGTCGACCGGCCTCAGCTCGACCAATAGCACGGTAACCTCCCTGTCGACCTCGACCTCGACCGGCCTGTCCTCGGCGAACAGCTCGATCACGTCGCTGTCGACTTCGACCTCGACTGGCCTGTCGTCGGCCAACAGCTCCATTACCTCGCTCTCGACCTCGACCTCGACGGGTATCAATTCGCTGTCGACCGGCCTTAGCTCCACCGATAGCACGGTAACGTCGCTGTCGACCTCCACTTCGACCGGCCTGTCCTCGGCCAACAGCTCCATCACGTCGCTGTCGACTTCGACCTCGACTGGCTTGTCGTCGGCTAACAGCTCGATTACGTCGCTCTCGACCTCGACCTCGACCGGTATCAATTCGCTGTCGACCGGCTTGTCGTCCGCTAACAGCTCGATCGATTCCCTCTCGACTTCAACCTCGACGGGTCTGTCCTCGGCCAGCAGCTCGATCACGTCGCTCTCGACCTCGACTTCGACCGGCATCAATTCGCTGTCGACGGGCCTCAGCTCGACCAATAGCTCGGTAACGTCGCTGTCGACCTCCACGTCGACCGGCCTGTCGTCGGCAAATAGCTCCATCACGTCACTGTCGACTTCGACCTCGACCGGCCTGTCCTCGGCCAACAGCTCGATCACGTCACTGTCGACCTCGACCTCGACCGGCATCAGCTCGCTGTCCACCGGCCTGAGCAGCACGAACAGCTCGGTAACGTCGCTGTCGACCTCCACGTCGACCGGCCTGTCCTCGGCGAACAGCTCGATCACGTCCCTCTCGACCTCGACCTCGACCGGCATCGGCTCGCTGTCAACCGGCCTGAGCAGCACGAACAGCTCGGTGGCATCGCTGTCCACGTCCACCTCGACCGCGATCAACGCCGCGAAGACGCACTACTACAGCGTCAACGACAACGGCACGCAGCAAGCCAACTACGCGAACGACGGCGCGACGGGCACCAACGCCCTCGCCGCCGGCGTGAACGCCAGCGCGGCGGGCGCCAGCAGCGTGGCGGTCGGCGACGGTTCGAACGCGCAGACGGCAGGCGCGGTCGCGATCGGCCAGAGTGCATCGGCAACGGGCGGCAAGGCGGTATCGATCGGTTCCGGCAACACGGCGTCCGGCGACGGCGCGGTCGCGATCGGCGATCCGAACGTGGCGACGGGCACCGGCGCGGTGGCGATGGGGGCGAACAACACGGCGACCGGCGACGGCGCGGTGTCCCTCGGCAACCAGAACACGGCAACCGGCGCCAGTGCGCTTGCCCTCGGCAGCGCGAATCAGGCCACCGCGGACAACACGATCGCGCTGGGCAACCAGGCCACGGCCAGCGCCACCGGCGCCCAGGCCTACGGCTCGGCCGCCAAGGCCACGGCCGCCGACGCGCTCGCCTTCGGCACGAACGCGCAAGCGAACGTCGCGAACTCGATCGCACTCGGCGCGAACTCGGTCACGGCCGCGGCGGTCGGCACGTCGAGCGCCACGATCGGCGGCGTCACGTACCCCTTCGCGGGCAGCTCGCCGGTCGGCGTGGTGAGCGTCGGCGCACCGGGCCAGGAACGCCAGATCACGAACGTCGCCGCGGGCCGGATCTCGGCCACCAGCACGGACGCGATCAACGGCAGCCAGCTCAATGCGACAAACCAGGCGATCACGAGCCTGTCGACGTCGACGGCGTCGAACATCTCGTCGCTGTCGACCGGTATCAACTCGCTGTCGACCGGCTTGAGCACGACGAACAGCAACGTCGCCTCACTGTCCACGTCGACCTCGACCTCGATCAGCTCGCTGTCGACGGGGCTCAGCACGACGAACAGCAACGTCAACTCGCTGTCGACGTCGACCTCGACGAGCATCGGTTCGCTGTCCACCGGCCTGAGCACGACGAACAGCAACGTGGCGTCGCTGTCGACCGGCGTGACGAGCATCAACAACCAGTTGAACCAGCTGTCGACGACGATCAACAACAACACGGCGCGCGCGGTGAACAACAACGGCGTGGCGGCCGACATGAACGGCACCGGCAACGATCACCCGACCGTCACCGCCGGCTCGAACTCGGTGGCGATCGGCGCGAATTCGACGGACGGTGGCCGCTCGAACGTGGTATCGGTCGGCAGCGACACGCAGCAGCGCCAGATCACGAACGTCGCGCCGGGTACGCAGGGCACCGACGCGGTGAACGTGAACCAGTTGACGCAGGTGCAGACGACGCTGTCGACGGCCCTGTCGGGCCAGCAGGCACAGATCAACTCGCTGGGTTCGCAACTGCAGCAGACCGACCAGATGGCGAAGCAGGGGATCGCGGCCGTCGGCGCGATGGCGTCGATCCCGCAGCTCGATCGCGACGCCAACTTCGGGATGGGCGTGGGCACGTCGACCTTCCTCGGCCAGAAGGCGATGGCGGTCAACATGCAGGCGCGCATCACGGAGAACCTAAAGGCGTCGATCAACGGCGGCTTCAGCGGCGGTCAGAAGGTGATCGGCGCCGGCATGCTGTACCAGTGGAAGTAACGCGTCGCGCCGCCCGGCCGTCCGGCTCGCCAGCCGGACGGCCCGCGGCTCCGACGGCAGGACGAGCCCGCTGCGCCGCGCGTGGCGGGTTTCGCTCAACCCAAGTTTTAAGGACGTCACCGTGAACAAACTCGCTCTTGCGCTCGCGCTTTCCGCAACGGCCCTCGCCGCGTGCTCGACCGCATCCGGCCCGACCTTCAGCGCCTCCGAACTGCAGCCGCGCGACGGCGTGCGCACCTTCCAGGTGGACTGCCACGGTCTGCTGTCGGGCCCGCAGACCTGCATGAAGGCTGCTCGCAAGATCTGCGGCGACGAGCCCGTGCGCGCCGTCGACTCGGCCCGCGCGCTGCGCGACACATCCGATCCGGCCACGCTGGTCTTCCAGTGCGGCGCCGCGCCGGCCGAGGCGGCCTCGGCCGCCACACCCGCATCCACCGCCGTCGTCGAACGCGTGAACCTGTCGGGCGACGCGCTGTTCGCGACCGATCACGCGACGCTCGCGCCGACCGCGCGCGAATCGCTGGACCGGCTGCTGAGCGAGCGCGCCGACCGCACGTACTCGCTGGTGACGGTCACCGGCTTCACCGACTCGGTGGGCAGCGACGACTACAATCTCGCCCTGTCGAAGCGCCGCGCCGAATCGGTCGCCGCCTATCTGAAGGCGCATGGGCTGAAGACCGATTCGATCACGGTCTCGGGCCGCGGCAAGGCCGATCCGGTCGCCTCCAACGCGACGCCGGAAGGCCGCGCCAGCAACCGTCGCGTCGAAATCCGGCTGCAGCATTGAGCGGCCTGCGGCCGCTCATGCGGCCGCGCGATCCGGCAGGCCGCACGCGTCGCGCCGGAATTTCGCCGCCCCGGGGCGCCGCTTCGCCGGCGCCCGCTCCCGTGGGCCGCCGGCTATGTCAAAGTTCGTCACGCGCCGCCAAAACCAGCGGTTTCCATGCCACAATCGCCGCACATAGTCGCCGGGGCAGCCTGCCCGACGCGCGCCGTGCCAGGCGTGCCCGACGACACGCCGGAATCCGGGCTGCCGCCTTCGCGAATCTCGTCGCCCGATTCGCGCACCGCGGCGCACCGGCGCGAATCCAACCATGACAATCCACGGCGCGCCGCTGCCGGCCAGACGCTCGACGCGATGCCGGACGCACGACGCCGCAGAGGAAGCAACCGGTGACGGAAATCAATGAAGCCGCCGCGGGCGGCACCCGCAAGCAACGGCCGGCGGTCGGCATCTCGCTGTTTGCGCGCGACGGCCAGGCGATCTGGGAAAACGGCATTCACCAGAACATCGCGTTCCTCGCGATGATGCTCAAGCGCTCGGATCGCGTCGGCCCCGTCTATTTCCTGAACGGCGGCGACGCCCACGCGCTGCCGGCCGGCCTCGAGCTCGACGGCCTCGACATCCCGCTCGTGAAGCCCGCCGACGTCACGCACGAACTCGACGTCGTGATCGAAATGGGCGCGCAGTTGCCGGTCGAATGGCTCCGGCACATGAAGGCGCTCGGCAAGAAAACCGCCGCGTTCTTCTGCGGGCACGTGTATGCAGGGCTGGGCGAAACGCCGATCTTCGGGAAACCGTCGGGGCACGTGTTCAACGGCGCACCGTTCGACGAAGTGTGGCTGCTGCCGCAATACGACAAGACCGCCGCGCCGATGCTGCGGACGATCCTGCGTGCGCCCGTCCATCTGATGCCGCACATCTGGTCGCCGTACTTCCTCGAGCGCCGCGTGGCCGCGCTCGCCGACGAAGGCGCGACGTTCGGCTATCGGCCCGGCCAGCGGCCGTGGAAGCTCGCGATGCTCGAGCCGAACATCTCGGTCGCGAAGTCCTGTCACTACCCGATGCTCGCGTGCGACGCGTTCTACCGCGCGCGGCCTGACGCGGTGCAGCACATGTTCGTCGTCAACTCGATGCACATGAAGGAACATCCGACCTTCGTGCACTTCGCGAACAGCCTCGATCTGGTGCGCCAGCACAAGGCGACCTTCGAACCGCGCGTCGACCTGCCGGGTTTCATGGCGCGCCACGCGGATGCGGTCGTGTCGCACCACTGGGAAAACGGGCAGAACTATCTGTATTACGACGTGCTGTACGGCGGCTATCCGCTGATCCACAACTCGACGCTGATCGGCGACGCCGGCTATTACTATCCGGACTTCGACTCGGCCGCGGGCGGCCGCGCGCTGCTCGACGCGTGGCTGCATCACGACGAACGCCTCGACGACTACCGCGCGAAGGCCGGCCGGCTGCTGCACTCGGTCTCGATCGACAACCCCGCGAACCTCGACGCGTTCGTCTCGCGTCTGGTCGCCTGAACCGGAGCATACGCATGTCGGACTCCAATGCCCGTCAAGCGCCCGGCGAGGGCAAGCGTCTCGTCGTCGGCGTGTCGCTGTTCGTGCGCGGCGCCGGCCAGTCGCTGTGGGAAAACGGCATTTTCCAGAACTGCCTGCTGCTGATCCTGCTGCTGCGCCAGTCGCCGCTCGTCGCGGATGCCGTGATGGTGAACGGCGGCGAACAGGTCGCCGATCCGCAGATGATGCTCGGCGAGTGGAACGTGCCGCTGCTGTCGATGGACGAAGCGCTCGAGCGCTGCGACGTGCTGATCGAAATGAGCGCGCAGTTCGGCGTGGACTACCTGCGCGCGTTCCGCGCGCGCGGCGGCAAGGTCGTCACGATGCGGGTCGGCAACGACTACGTGATCGACATCGAACGCGCGATGTTCGACAAGCCGTCGGGCTTCCTGTTCTCGGGCGCGCCGTACGACGCGGTGTGGACGATTCCGGAATTCGAGCGCTCGTGCCTGCACTACTACCAGACGGGCCTGCGCGCGCCGGTCACGATCGTCCCGCACATCTGGCATCCGATGCTGTTCGACAAGGCGCGCGCGACGCTCGGCGCCGGTTTGACGTTTGGTTATCAGCCGGGCAAGCCGCGCTGGCGCGTGACGATGTTCGAGCCGAACATCTGCATGGTGAAGACGAGCATCATTCCGATGCTGGTCACGGAAGAGGCCTATCGCGCGAATCCGACGTTCCTCGAATTCGTGCGCGTGTGCAACACGATCCACCTGAAGGAACATCCGACGTTCGTGCACTTCGCGAAGAGCCTCGACATCGTGAACCACGGGATCACGACGTTCGAAAGCCGCTATGCGGTGTACGAGTTCATGGCCGCGTACGGCGATGCGGTGGTGTCGCACACGTGGGAGAACGCGCAGAACTATCTGTATTACGAACTGCTGTACGGCGACTATCCGCTGATCCACAACTCGCCGTTCCTCGGCAAGGCCGGGTATTTCTATCCGGATTTCGACTGCCAGGCGGGCGGCCGCGCGTTGCTGCAGGCGTTCGCCGAGCACGACGCGAATCTCGACGCATATCGCGAGCAGTCGAAGCACGTGCTCGATTCGGTCAGCATCTACAACCCCGAGAACGTCGCGGCTTATACGGACGCGATCGCCACGCTCTATCGCGACGCATGACAGTTCCTCGCCCCACGGAGCGCATCCGATGAAACTGAATGTCGCGATAACGATCAACGTGCAGCGCGACGCGACGCAGTCGATCTGGTACAACGGCGCGAACCAGCACTGCGTGTACCTGTACATGCTGCTGAAGCAATCGCCGTTGATCGGCGAGGTCTGGCTCGCGCACGACGACGGCATCGCCGAGTATCCGCAGGCACTGATGATGGACGCGTTCGGCGCCGCGCTGCGGCCGCTGTCGGCCGTCGTTCACGAGACCGACCTGCTGATCGAGATGAACGCGTTCGTCGATCCGTCGCACACGGACGTCGTGCGCCGGCGCGGCGGCAAATGCGTGTCGTATCGCTTCGGCAACGACTACGTGATCGCGGTCGAGACGATCAACTTCGAGAAGAACGACTGGCGGCCGAACCCGCACCGCGTGCAGTTCGACGAGATCTGGACCAATCCGCAGCACATGCATACGTGCGCCGCGTATTTCCAGGCCGTGTACCGCGCGCCGGTGATCGAGCTGCCGCATATCTGGTCGCCGTATTTCATCGAGCGCAGTCTCGACGCGGACCCCGAACTGAAGGCGCGCTTCGGCTATCGCAACCACGGCCCGGCCAAGCGCATCGCGTTCTTCGAGCCGAACCTGAACGTCGTGAAGAGCGCGATCGTGCCGATGCTCGCCGCGAACGCGTGCTACGTCGACCATCCGGAGCTCGTCGAGCACGTGTACATGACCAACACGTTCGACAAGAAGGAAAACGTCGCCTTCAAGCATCTCGCGCTCGGACTCGAGATGGTGCGCGACGGCAAGGCCACCGCCGACGTGCGCGCGCCGTTCGTCGCATGGGCGGCGCATCACACCGACATCGTCGTGTCGCATCACTGGGAAAACGGCCTGAACTACCTGCTGTACGACGCGCTGTACGGCAACTACCCGCTCGTGCACAACTCGCCGTTCCTGCGCGACGTCGGCTACTACTATCCGGACTTCGAGATCTTCGATGCGGCGAACGCGATTGCGACCGCCGCGCGCACGCACGACGTACGGCTCGACGACTACGCGGCGGCCGCCCGCCGCTGCCTGCATCAGGTCGACACGCTCGCCGAGCACAACGTCCGCGCCTATTCCACGCAGATCCAGCACCTGTTCGCCGGCCGCCCGCTCGGCTGATTGCCGTCGCACGCGCCGGTTGCGTTACGCCAGCACCCGATCGCCGCTTTGCGCGGCGAACGCGCGGCCATGGCGCCGCCCGATGCGCGCGAGCACCGCGAAACAGCGGGTTGCCGACCGGCCTGCGTCGGCCGATTGCCGCACGAGGCTGTCGGATACCCCGCGCGCGATCGCCGACTCGTCGCCGCACGCGCCGGCGATGACGCCCGCGTAATAGTGCCGGGCCGCCCGTTCGCGGCCGCCCGCGTCGAGCGGGATCATTCGCTGAATACGGCGTGCGACGCGTGTCAGGCCGTCCAGATAGGGGGCGACGTCGATCGGCGCATCGGCCGATTCGGCGCCCAGTTGCCGCAGCATGTCGGCCAACTCGACGATCGCGACCAGTTCGCGCGCATCGACCACCTGCGTACCCATTCCGCCTCCGGCTTTCGTTTCCGCCATGCCCACGCCCCTTTGCGATTCGTCCCGCTCCCGACGCGCACGCCGCGCGCCGTCCTGCCCGTTCCTACGATCACGCGGCGGCCGGCGATCGCCATGAAAAGCGAATGCCCTGCGCCCACGTCACGCCGGCATCCACGATGATCTGCCGGTCGGTCTCGCTTTCCACGCCTTCGACGACGACGTGCCGCGCACCTTCATGCGCAAACGCGATCAGCCGCCGGAACTGGTAGCGCCCGATCGCATTGCGCTTGATCATCGACAGGATCGAGCGATCGAGCTTCACGATGTCGGGATTGCCGACCACCAGATTGTTCAATGCACTGAAACCGACACCGAAATCGTCGATCGCGATCCGGCATCCGGCCCGCCGGAAGCGGTATACGAACGACCGGCCCGCGACGGGGTTCAGCGGCCCCGTCTCCGTGATCTCGACCACCAGCCGCGCCGCCACCGACGGCTCGCGCTCGAGCCGCCTGAATATCGCCAGCCACGCGTCGTCCACCACCGCACTTGTCGCCGTGACGTTGCACCCGTACACGGCGCCCGGATCGGCGCGCAGCGCGTCGATCGTGCGAGCCACCACCAGCCGGTCGAACCAGCGCATCAGGCCGAGCGATTCGAGGCGCGGCAGAAAGGCGAGCGGCGGCAGCGCATCGCGCTCGCCCCACCTCAACCGCGCCAGGCGTTCCTCGTACAGCACGCCACCCGACAGATCGGCGCGGCACACGGGCTCGTGCGCGAATCCGAGCCGGCTTTCGACGAAACTGCGTACCGACGCAAGGTCGGGATGATCGTCGCGCGCACCGAACACGAGATCGATTTCGTCGCAATTCGCTTTCCGATTCGCCTCCTGGCGAGCTTCGACCGCATTCATCCGGCGCTCCGGCAAATGGCGAGCCGCGATCGCGGCTCGACCTCAACACCCAGGCGGAACGTGCCAACCTCGACGCGCTCCACCGCCTACCCGGCCTTTCCTGTATGTCGATTTTTTCCGGGGAGCGTACTGGTCGCTTCGGCGCCGTCAAATTCGATATTTTTACGATATTCGATTACTTGAAATACACCATGCACGCACGATGCCGACAGTGCGACAGGTTACACAACACGAATGACGAGAACCTCGAATCCGAATCGCTTGTCTTTTTCATCCGGACGGTTTTATCCAAATCGCCTTTTCCTGAATTTGCTTCTCGCGCGAATCCGGACACCGCCAATCGATCAGATAACCATCATGCGGCGAAGGACCGCCCGCGCCCGATATATCGGCGCGAAATGCCGCTCTCCGCGCATGTCGCCTCCCCGGTTGACACCTGCGCCGCACGCCATTCGATCCTCGCAGCGCGCAATTTTCATGTTTCAAACGATATTATCAAACTCCAAACGCGAACCGATCCCCGGTTAACCAATAATACCAATTTCAATTATATGAAGATTATTAATTGAAACATATTTAACAATCATTCCAACTTGTTAACCTATAAACTTGTTTTTGACGGACTTCCCTCGGAGCCGTCAATTTCGTGCCTTCGAAAACCGTCGAATCCATCGGGTTCGACGGTTTCTTTTTAACGGCACTATTTCGTCAGACATTAGGGCGGGACAAACCCGACGGTGGCCGGCAGCGCAACGGACGTGCGCCGCAGGAAACGTGCCTTATGCCGCCGGCGCGCCGATCAGGTTCGCGAGCAGCGCGTCGTACTCGGCGACGAGCGCCGGATTCGCCGACGTGTAACGGCGAAGGATCTCGCGCTGGCGTCGCGCATACGCTTGCCAGTCGTCGTCGTGCGTATGCAGCGCGCGCAGCAGCGCATCGGCGCCCTGCTGCACGTCGTTGTCCGGATAGTAGTAGCCCAGATCGGGGGCGAGACTCGCGTTGTGCACGAGCGGATAACCCTGCCAGCACACGTCGAAATAGAAATAGTTCAGCGGGTTCGACCATTGGTGCGACACGACGATATCGGTCAGGTCGGCCAGGAACAGCGGCGTATCGAAGCGCCCGACGAAGCTTGCCTTGCCCGCGCGCACGATGTCCAGGTAGTTCATCAGCATCACGAACTCGGGGCTGTCGTGCGCGAGGCGATCGGCATTCGTCACGTGCGCGAAGCAGATCGCGTCGGGGTCGCGGCGATACGCCTCGTCGATGATCAGCATCGGATACACGCAGAACTTCACGACGTTGTGGTTCGGCTCCATCACCGTGAGCCGCTTGCCAGGCTCGCTGCGCGGCCGGTATTCGCCGTGCTCGGGCAGCGACTGCGCCCGCTCGGTCAGGAACATCGGATCCCACACGAACGGCACGACACGCCCCGGACAGCGGCGCAGCGACTGCAGGAACGGCAGCGACGACGGCGCGATCTGCGGAATCGCCCACACCTCGTCGTAGCCGCGGTTGATGAACAGCGAATCCCACAGCCGGCGGCCGAACAGCATCGACTCCATCGCGTTGATGTACTCGACACCGCAGCAATAGCTGACGAGCTTCGCGCCGCGCGCTTTCAGGTAGGCCGTCTGCTCGCCGTCGATCTGCCCGCCGAGCTCGATCACCACGTCGAGCGCGTCCTTCATGTCGGCGAACGCGCGCGTGTCGTATACGCTGCGATCCCATGGCAGGGCGTCGGTCAGCGGCACGTCGGTCGTGTTGACCAGCGTCACGCGGTAACCGTGCGGCGACGCCATCAGCAGCTTCGCGAGGAACAGCGCGTTCTGCTTGATGCCGTTGATCCACAGGCTTTCGTCGGGGGCACGCAATCCGATCGTGATACCGATGCGCAGGCCGGTCAGGACAGGAGACGTCATCGTCGGCGGGATGGAAGGTTGAACGGGGATGGCACGGCGCAGTGTAGCGCGCGATGCGCCGCCCGCGTCAAGCGGCGGCGATCCGGCATTCTAGCGGAGCGCCGGCCGCACACTGTCAGGGATGGTCAGCGGCCGGCCCGACCGTGCCAATCGGCCCGCCGGCCGGATGCAACCGGCCGGCGCGTCCTTGCATCGGTTGCCGTCGTCAGATCGCCGCGATCGTCGGCGCCACGGCCGCCGGGTCGGTAATGCTCGGCTTGCCGGTCTCAACGTGGCCCGCGATGCGGCGCGTCCAGCCGGCATTGCCCGCCACCGCGAACTGCAGGTCGTACCAATGGCTGCTGCACGACAGGTCCCAGTGCGCTTCGACGCGCTGCCCGGCCGGGACCGTCAGCGTGCGTGCCGCGCCGCCGTATGCGACATCGGTTGCCGTGACCGTGAGCGGGCCGGTGCCGGCATTGGCGATCGTCACGTAAACGTCGCCGTTCGCGGTGTCGTAGCACGGCGTGATTTCAGGCTTGGCAGCGGCATCCGCGGCGGCCGAACCCGCGAAGCGCCGGAAATAGCCGTTCGGCCCCCACACGCTCACCAGATAGTTGCCGTTCGCATCGAGCGCCCACGTATCGGTCAGTTGCTTGCCCGCTTCGACCGTATAGCGGCGCGGCATCGCGGTGGGGTCGCCCGTATAGACCCAGAAGTGCGCGCCCTGCGTGCCGGTATTCGCGAACGTCACCGCATAGCCTTGCGCCTGCAACTGGCCGGTGACATGCAATTCGTACGGCAGCGCGCGCGCCGGGCGCGTGCCGGGTTCCTGCGCGGTCACGACCTGCTGCGCGGTGCTGGCCGGCGCCGTCTGCGACGACGCCCGCGAGCATTGCAGATCCGCCTGCGCGACATACGCCTGCGTACTCGGCAGGGTCGGCAGCGTCGCATCCGACCTCGAGAAGTCGAGCGCCGAGGTCAGGTCGCCGCAGATCGCGCGGCGCCACGGCGAGATGTTGGTCTCCACCACGCCGAAGCGCTTCTCGATGAATTGCAGCACCGACGTGTGATCGAACACCTGCGAGCACACGAAGCCGCCCTTCGACCACGGCGACACGACGAACATCGGCACGCGCGGGCCGAGGCCGTACGGCAGGTTGTCGGCCGTATAGGTGCCGGCTTGCGTCGCGGTCACGACGTTGTGCCGCTCGAGCGATACGTCCACGGTGCTCATGCCCGAGCCGGGCAGCGTCGGCGCCGACGGCGGCACGACATGGTCGAAGAAGCCGTCGTTCTCGTCGTACATGATCAGCAGGACGGTCTTGCTCCACACGTCCGGATTGGACGTCAGCGCATCGAGGATCGTCGACAGGTAGTACGCGCCGTATAACGGCGTGAACTTCGGATGCTCGGAATACGCGGCGGGCGGCAGCAGCCACGACACCTGCGGCAGCGCGTTCGCCTGCACGTCGGCCTTGAGCTGCGTGATCGGACGCGTGCTCATCCCGCGCGTCTGCAGCGACGAACCGGCCGGCGCGTTCACGAAGTTGTCGAAGCACGCGAGCATGTTCGTGCCGTAGTTGCCGGTGAAGTTGTCGAACCCGGTGCCCTGCTGATAGATCTGCCACGAGATGCCGGCTTTTTCGAGGCGTTCCGGGTAGGTCGTCCAGTTGAAGGGCGGCAGCTGGACCTTGTCGAACTGATTGTCGATGTAGTCGGTGTTGTCGAGCAGCGGGCCGCCGCCCGTGCCGAGCGGATCGACCATGCCCGTCATCAGGTACATGCGGTTCGGGTGCGTGTTGCCCGGGATCGAGCAGAAGTAGTTGTCGCACACCGTGAACGCATCCGCGAGCGCGTAGTGGAACGGGATGTCGTCGCGAACGTGATAGCCCATCGTCATGTTCGACTTCTGCACGGCCCACTGGTCCGCGCGGCCGTTGTCGATCGCGCCGTGCGTCGTCGCCCACGTATGCGGCAGGCCGCCGATACATTGCGCGTTGACGCCCGGGTTGGTCGTGTCGTAGCGGAACGGCGCGATCACGCTCGACTTGTCCTCCTGGCGCGGCTGGAACCACACCGGCTTGCCGTTCGGCAGCGTGACCGGGAAGCGGTCGTTGTAGCCGCGCACGCCGCTCAGGTGGCCGAGGTAGTGGTCGAACGACCGGTTCTCCTGCATGAACACGACGATGTGCTGCACATCCTGGATCGTGCCCGTCACGGTGTTCGGCTCGATCGCCAGCGCCTTGCGGATCGATTCCGGCAGTAGTGCGGTGGCGGCGGTCGCGCCGGCGAGGCCGGCCGAGAACTTCAGAAAATCGCGTCGCGAATGAGTGGCCATGCTGGTTGCTCTTGATGGGATTTCTGGTGGAAACGGCCGGTATCAGGAAGCGGGCGACGAAGCAGGCGCGGTGAAACCCGGCGGGCAGCGCATCTGCGCGGTGGCGACCACGGCGCCGCCGCACGCGGCCTTCTGCTGCGCGACGGGCGCGGCCGGTGCGGTCAGGTCGTCGTTGCAGGCGCCGAGGACGGCGGTCAGCGCGACCAGGCCGACGATCGCGAAAGGCCGTAGGGCCGACGTTCGCATAACGGTTCTCCGTGAGGATGATGACGTGACGCGGACGCGAACCCCGCGCCGGTCATATCGACGCCGAGATGCTATGTTCGACGTGTTACACGATGGTGTCGCGCGACAGGGGCCGACGCGCATGCAGATCACCGCGTTGGTGCGGAAATGACAGGTGCGCCATCGACTAGCCCTTTTTCGAACCGTTACATCGTCCACCGCCCGGTTTCAATCGCCGTCTTCATCATTTTGATGGTGAGCGGACGCTCCAGTATTTTGTCCCTGGCGTCGGCACTAAATGGCGACCTGAATACCGTCATCAAGAATCGGCCCCTTCCCAGTTTCCGGGAAGGGTAATAATAATCAATGTCGAAATCAGAAATATCGACACCAAACGTTTCCGAAAATCTCCGCATCAATCTCAACATGGCCCTGTCGGAAATTTCAAGATCGATGCAGAGATCCGTGTCCTCGGTAATCTCGAGCGCGCCCCATAGTGGCGAATCGGCCTCATCCCGCACCATCTCTATCAGACGACCGTCCATTAAAAGCGATCCTCCTGCTTGACCAAGCGATTGTACGTGACTGTCGAGCGATACATGATGACCGATATATCGATAGCGGTAATGACCCAACCGACCACCGGTACGGCCCGCCCGACAAAGGCGCCGAGCTCCCGGGTAAATTTGATCTTGAGCAGCAGGAGACTCCCGAATGACGTTACCGTCGGCAGAATTTTGTACTTGAATTCATAGGGCAACACCTTTCTCGATACCTTGGATGCGATCGAAGTCCCCTTGACCGCTCCGCCGAATTTCCCTCTGGTCGGCACGAACCGCTGACCTAACAAAATCATTGCGATCCCGACAGCATCATCGATACCCAATTCATCACAGGCCACGTCGATAACAATCAGGCAGAAAAGTTCTGGCGGGGTAAGGTCGATATGAATTCCGTATTTATATTTGTTCGCCATCTCAGTCTTTCTCTCGGCTACATTGCGCAGGACACCGGGCCGCACATTCCGGCGATTACGCTAACGCAACCATGTCGAGCATGGGCAGGAACGCGCAGCCGTTTCTCCAATCGAGCCTGATTTACCGGACACCCCGGAAAGCAGTCGCGATCGCGTGCAGCCTTTCTCCACAAGAGGAAGCAGCCAGTTCGTTTTGGCGAAGAAGTCCGGGCGGGTCCGGTTTCGATCTTTGAACAACTGTTGCAATGGGCAAACCGGTGCAAGGCAGCGCTACAGCGCATGTCGAGCGGCCGGTCGCCGGCGAGAATCCCGGGATTATTCAAAAATCTGGAAGATGCGACACGCAAATTATTTGTTTTTGTCTATGCGCGACGAGCGCGACGGTCGCGACACAAGAATGCAATGTCGTCCTGATGCAGGCACATCAAGTATTCACAGTCGGATAGCGTCCGGGACGCTCGAATAATACGGGGCACGACGGTCCGTACGTGAGAGCCGGTAACGGCCCTCACGCGTATGCAACTCAGCCTTCCGCCATCATCAGCAACTGCGCGCCATCAGCCACCTGATCGCCGACGCCGTACAGCACTTCCGCGACGACGCCCGCGCTCGGCGCGCCGATCGTGTGCTCCATCTTCATCGCTTCCATCACGATCAGCGGCGTGCCGGCTTCGACCTTCTGCCCCGGCTCGACCAGCACCGCGATCACCTTGCCGGGCATCGGCGCGGTCAGGCGGCCGCCGCCCTGCTCCGCGTCGCCCGCATGCGCAAGCAGGTTGCGCCATTCGAACGTCTCGGCCGCGCCCTGCGTGAACACGTGGAACGTGTCGCCGTCCGCATACACGCGGCCGCTGCTGCGCACGCCGCCCAGCGTCACGTCGAAATCGAGCGGCGTGGCGCCGCGCGTCCACGCGAACGGTTGGGGGGCCGCGTCACCCACAGCGATGCGCGCGCCGGCGCCGGCGTCGTCGTACGTGACCGTCACGTCCGCTTCGCGATCAACCGCGTGCCATTCGAGCGTGCGGCGATAGCCGCCGTTCAGCCGCCAATCCGGCAGCGAACGCCACGGCGACGCGCCTTCCTGCGCGCCGCCGCCGCGTTCGCGTGCGAGCAGTGCCGCACATGCGAGCGCAAGCATCGCACGCGGCGGCTGTTGCGGCGCGAACAGCGCATCGTGGTTGCGCTCGATCAGCCCTGTGTCGAGATCGGCGATCGCGAACGGCTCGCAGGCGACGATCCGCTGCAGGAACGCGGCGTTGGTGTGCAGGCCGACCACTTCGCACGCGCGCAGTGCACGCAGCATCAGGCCCAGCGCTTCCGCGCGATCCGCGCCGTGCACGATCAGCTTCGCGATCATCGGGTCGTAGAACGGCGTGATCGCATCGCCTTCACGCACGCCGCTATCGACACGCACCGCCGCACCGACGTCGAACTCGACGCCTGCCGGCAACCGCAGGTGTTTCAGCGTACCCGTCGACGGCAGGAAGCCGCGCGCGGGGTTCTCCGCGTACAGGCGCGCCTCGAGCGCATGGCCGCGCACGCGCAGTTCCTCCTGCTTCAGCGGCAGCGGTTCGCCCGACGCGACGCGCAATTGCCATTCGACGAGATCGAGCCCCGTGACCATCTCGGTCACTGGATGCTCGACTTGCAGGCGCGTGTTCATCTCCATGAAGTAGAACGCTTCGCCCGTCATGATGAATTCGACGGTGCCCGCGCCGACGTAGCCCACCGCGCGCGCGGCCGCGACGGCCGCTTCGCCCATCGCCTGGCGCACGTCCTCGTGCAGGCCGGGCGCCGGCGCTTCCTCGAGCACCTTCTGGTGACGGCGCTGCACCGAGCAGTCGCGATCGAACAGGTAGACGGTATTGCCGTGCGTGTCGCCGAACACCTGCACTTCGACGTGGCGCGGGCGCGTCAGGTATTTCTCGATCAGCACGCGGTCGTTGCCGAAGCTGCTCGCGGCTTCGCGCTGGCACGACGCGAGCGCCGCCGGGAAATCGCCGGAGCGCTCGACCACGCGCATCCCCTTGCCGCCGCCGCCCGCGCTCGCCTTCAGCAGCACCGGGTAGCCGATCTGGTCGGCTTCGCGATGCAGGTTGGCCGCATCCTGGTCGTCGCCATGATAGCCGGGCACGAGCGGCACGGCGGCCGCGTGCATCAGCGCCTTCGCGGCAGCCTTCGAGCCCATCGCCGCGATCGCGTCGACCGGCGGCCCGATGAACACGATGCCGGCCTCTTCGCACGCGTGCGCGAAATCTTCGTTCTCCGACAGAAAGCCGTAGCCGGGGTGAATCGCCTGCGCGCCGGTCGCGCGCGCGGCTTCGATGATGCGCTCGATGCGCAGGTAGCTGTCTGCCGCGGCCGAGCCGCCGATATGCACGGCCTCGTCGCACGCGGCCACGTGTTTCGCGTTCGCATCCGCGTCGGAATAGACGGCGACGCTCGCGATCCCGAGACGTTTGCACGTCGCGGCGACGCGGCACGCGATTTCGCCGCGGTTGGCGATCAGAATCTTGTCGAACATGGCTTCGATGTCGTCCGGAAGGTTGAGGTCACGCGATCATTCACGCCACGACGGCGTGCGCTTTTCGAGGAAGGACGCGATCCCTTCGCGCGCTTCGGCGCCGGCGCGGGTCTTCGCGATCCAGTCGGCGGTCTGCTCGATCAGTGTCGCGTCGAGCGCGCGGCCGGCCACGTCGGCGACGAGCCGCTTGCACGCCCTCACCGCATCGGGGCCGTTCGCGACGAGCGTCGCGGCCAGCTTCGCGACCGTTTCGTCGAGCGCGCCGGCCGGCACGGCATCGTGAATGAAGCCGAGCGACGCGGCGCGCGCGCTGTCGAACACTTCGGCCGTCGTGAAGTAGCGCCGCGCCGCGCGCTCGCCCATCGCACGGATGACGTACGGCGCGATCGTCGCGGGAATCAGCCCGAGCCGCGCTTCCGACAGGCAGAACTTCACGCCGTCCGCGGCGATCGCGATGTCGGCCGCCGCGACGAGGCCCACGCCGCCCGCATACGCGTCGCCATGCACGCGCGCGATCACCGGCTTGCCGCAGCAATGGATCGCTTCGAGCATCCGCGCGAGCTTGCGCGCATCGGCACGGTTCTCGTCGTCCGAGTAACCGGCCATCTTCTTCATCCAGTTCAGGTCCGCGCCCGCGCAGAACGCGGCGCCTTCCGCGGCGAGCACGATCGCGCGCACGCCTTCGTGCGCATCGAGCCATTCGAACGCGGTGGTCAGCTCGGCGATCGCCGTCTCGTTGAACGCATTGCGCACGTCGGGACGCGCGAGCGTGACGGTCGCCACGCGGCCGGCTTCGCTTACCTTGATCGTTTCGTATCGCATCGATCGATTTTCCCGGGCGTTACATGCGGAACACGCCGAAGCGCGTGTCGTCGATCGGCGCGTTCATCGACGCGGCGAGGCCGAGCCCGAGCACGTCGCGCGTCTGCGCGGGATCGATCACGCCGTCGTCCCACAGCCGCGCGCTCGCGTAATACGGATGGCCCTGGCGCTCGTACTGGTCGCGGATCGGCTGCTTGAACGCATCCTCCTCCTCGGGCGACCACGAACCGCCCTTCGCCTCGATGCCGTCGCGGCGCACGGTCGCGAGCACCGACGCGGCCTGCTCGCCGCCCATCACCGAGATCCGGGCATTCGGCCACATCCACAGGAAACGCGGGCCGAACGCGCGGCCGCACATCCCGTAATTGCCGGCGCCGAACGAGCCGCCGATGATCACCGTGAACTTCGGCACCTTCGCGTTCGACACGGCCGTCACCATCTTCGCGCCATGCCGCGCGATACCTTCGTTCTCGTACTTGCGCCCGACCATGAAGCCCGTGATGTTCTGCAGGAACACGAGCGGGATCTTGCGCTGGCAGCACAGCTCGATGAAATGCGCGCCCTTCACGGCCGATTCGGAGAACAGGATGCCGTTGTTCGCGACGATCCCGACCGGATGGCCCCAGATGTGCGCGAAGCCCGTGACGAGCGTCGTGCCGAAGCGCGCCTTGAATTCGTCGAATTCCGAATCGTCGACGATGCGCGCGATCACCTCGCGCACGTCGAACGGCTTGCGCGTATCGACCGGAATCACGCCGTACAGGCTCTTCGCGTCGTAGCGCGGCGGCTTCGGCTCGCGCAGCGCGACGGGCGGCACGATCTTCGGTGCGAGGTGACCGACGATGTTGCGTGCGATCGACAGCGCATGCGCGTCGTTCTGCGCGAGATGGTCGGCCACGCCCGACAGGCGCGTATGCACGTCGCCGCCGCCGAGATCCTCGGCGCTCACTTCCTCGCCGGTCGCGGCCTTCACGAGCGGCGGCCCGCCGAGGAAAATCGTGCCCTGGTCCTTCACGATGATCGACTCGTCGCTCATCGCCGGCACGTAGGCGCCGCCGGCCGTGCACGAGCCCATCACGACGGCGATCTGCGCGATCCCCGCCGCCGACATCGTCGCCTGGTTGAAGAAGATGCGGCCGAAGTGGTCGCGATCGGGAAACACGTCGTCCTGGTTCGGTAGGTTCGCGCCGCCCGAATCGACGAGGTACACGCACGGCAGCCGGTTTTCCGCGGCGATTTCCTGCGCACGCACGTGCTTCTTCACGGTGATCGGGTAGTAGGTGCCGCCCTTGACCGTCGCGTCGTTGCACACGATCACGCATTCGCGGCCGGCAATGCGGCCGATGCCGGTGATGACGCCCGCGCCCGGCGCGTCGTCGTTGTACATGCCGTTCGCGGCGAGCTGCGAGAACTCGAGGAACGGCGCGCCCGGATCGAGCAGTTGCGCGATGCGGTCGCGCGGCAGCAGCTTGCCGCGCGACAGGTGCTTGTCGCGCGCGGCCTGGCCGCCGCCCTGCGCGAGCTGTTCGATCTTCGCGCGCAGGTCGGCGACGACCGCCTCGAGCGCCGCGGCATTCGCGCGGAAGTCTTCCGAACGCGGGTTCAGTTTCGATTCGATGATCGGCATCGACGGGGCTCCGTTCGCGTGACGTGGGGCGTTACATCGTTTCCGCGAACAGCTCGCGGCCGATCAGCATCCGGCGGATCTCGCTCGTGCCGGCGCCGATCTCGTACAGCTTCGCATCGCGCCACAGACGGCCGACCGGGTATTCGTTGATGTAGCCGTTGCCGCCGAGGATCTGGATCGCCTCGCCGGCCATCCACGTCGCCTTCTCGGCCGTGTAGAGGATCACGCCCGCGCAATCCTTGCGCACCTGGCGAATGTGGTCGCTGCCCGCCGAGTCGAGGTGGCGGCCGACTGCGTACAGGTACGCGCGGCACGCCTGGAACGTGGTGTACATATCGGCGACCTTGCCCTGGATCAGCTGGAATTCGCCGATCGACTGGCCGAACTGCTTGCGATCGTGGATGTAGGGCACCACCGCGTCGAGACACGCGGCCATGATGCCCGTCGGGCCGCCCGACAACACCGCGCGCTCGTAGTCGAGGCCGCTCATCAACACCTTCACGCCGCCGTTCAACTGGCCGAGGATATTCTCTTCCGGCACCTCGACGTCCTGGAACACCAGTTCGCCCGTGTGCGAGCCGCGCATGCCGAGCTTGTCGAGCTTCTGCGCGACCGAGAAGCCCTTCATCCCCTTCTCGACGATGAAGGCGGTGATGCCGCGCGCATTCGCTTCGACGTCCGTCTTCGCGTAGACGACGAGCGTGTCGCAGTCGGGGCCGTTGGTGATCCACATCTTCGTGCCGTTGAGCACGTAGCGGTCGCCGCGCTTGTCCGCGCGCAGCTTCATGCTGACGACATCGGAGCCGGCGTTCGGCTCGCTCATCGCGAGCGCGCCGATGTGTTCGCCCGATACGAGCTTCGGCAGGTACTTCTGCTTTTGCGCTTCCGTACCGTTGCGGTGGATCTGGTTCACGCACAGGTTCGAGTGCGCACCGTACGACAGGCCGATCGACGCCGATGCGCGCGAGATCTCTTCCATCGCGACCATGTGCGCGGTGTAGCCCATGTTCGCGCCGCCGTATTCCTCGGAGACGGTCATGCCGAGCACGCCGAGATCGCCGAACTTCTTCCACAGATCCATCGGGAACTGGTCGGTGCGGTCGACCTCCGCCGCGCACGGCGTGATTTCCTTCGCCGCAAACGTCGCGACGGCGTCGCGCAGCATCTCGATGTCTTCACCGAGCATGAATTGCACGCCGGGCAGGTTGATCATGTCTCCTCCGTCTCCAGAAAGTGTGTCGCATTCACCGATTTCTGAGTTTTGCTCAAATCGAATGAATACGGCTATTCATTGACCAATACAGCGGAAATTTTGCACAGTTTCGCGCCTCGCCGGGTTCGGCGTCAATAGTTTTCTGAGTGATACTCAGATATGATGCGAGCATGACAGCCGCTCCCGCCGACACCATGACCGCCACCGCCAAAGCCGACCGCGCCGACGCGCCGCGCGCCCCCGCCGGGCGCAAATCCCAGCAGCGCGTGCAGGACATCCTGCGCGCCGGCCGCGAAGTGTTCGCCGAAAAGGGTTACGAGCATGCGACGGCCGCCGAGATCGCGCAGCGCGTGGGCGTGTCGGAGGCGACGGTGTTCAGCTATTTCCGCGGCAAGCGCGAGCTGTGCGCGCGCGTGATCGCCGACTGGTACGACGAGATCATCGCCGCGTTCGAGCACGGGATGCCGCGGGACGCATCGGTGCAGCAGCAGTTCGCGTTCATCGTGCGCACCCACCTGCGGCTGATGCTCGTGAACGGCACGGGGCTGTGCGCGCTGGTGCTGTCGGAGGGGCGCGCCAAGCAGCATGCGCTGAGCGACGAGCTCACCGCGCTGCAGCGCCGCTACACGGCGCCGTTGATGGACGTGCTCGCGCGCGGCCAGGCGGCCGGGCAGGTTCGCGCGGATCTGCCGCTGAGCCTGCTGCGCTCGATGGTGTTCGGGCCGATGGAGCACGTGCTGTGGGATGCGATCCTCGGGCACCGCAAGCTCGATACGGAAACGACGGCCACGCAGTTGATCGACATGCTGTGGGCCGCCATGCAGCCGCCGGCGCCGGAGCAGGCCGCGCTGGTGCGCTTCAGGAACGAAGTAGCCGACGCCGTGCGGCGGCTGGAAGGGCAAGCGTCACGCGCGTGACGCGGATGGGCAGCGCGACGGCCGCCTCGCCGCAGCCCCTGCGCCATCGCTCACGGCGCGCCGCCGCTACGAATCCTCGCTGACCCGCAGCGGCGCGCGGCTTTGCTCGTTGTTCAAATGCACGAACTTGCGCAACAGCCGCATCAGTTCCTGCGAATCGTCGTCGCCCATTCCGTCGAAGAGGCCAGCACGCAGTTCCTTCACCGACGGCATCAGGTGCGTGAGCAGCGCGACGCCCGCCGGCGTCAACAGCAGGCGCCGCTGACGCCGCGGCAGCACCTCGCGAACGATCAATCCTTTCGCTTCGAGCCGAACCGCGAGATCGGCGGTGGTCGACGTGTCGAGCGCCACGCGCTGCGCGAGCGTCACCTGGTCGAGCCCCGGATTCTCGTAGAGCATCCGCAGCACCGCGTATTGCACGGGCGTCACGTCCCGGCCCAGCTTCTCGTAGAACATCGCGACCGCGATCTGGTGCGCGCGCCGGATCAGGTGCCCGGGTTCGTCGTACAGGTCGATCGGGAAAGCCGGCAGGTCGGCGGAATTCGTTTTTTCCATGGATGAGTCGATGACATAGGCGGCGCGCACCGTCGGCATGGCGCCGCGTCGCGCCATTTCCCGGGAAAACCAGTATACCGCTCGCCTTGTCCCGACCCATATCAATGAGTACACTGAATCTCATTCAGTACACGGAATGAAGATCGGGCCGCATCCCCGGCGGCACCGCCCCGAAAGGAGACAACGAACATGTTTCTGAAGAACGCTTGGTATGTGGCCTGCACGCCCGATGAGATCGACGGCAAGCCGCTGGGCCGCAAGATCTGCAACGAATCGATGGTGTTCTACCGCGCGGCGGACGGCCAGGTCGCCGCGCTCGAGGATTTCTGCCCGCACCGCGGCGCGCCGCTGTCGCTCGGCTTCGTGCGCGACGGCGTGCTCGTGTGCGGCTATCACGGGCTCGAAATGGGCTGCAACGGCAAGACGGCCGGCATGCCGGGCCAGCGCGTCGGCGGGTTTCCGGCGATTCGCAGCTTCCCGGCGGTCGAGCGGTACGGCTTCGTGTGGGTCTGGCCGGGCGACGCGTCCGCAGCCGATCCCGCCAAGCTGCCTGCGCTGGCGTGGGCCGAGGACCCGGCCTGGGCGCACGGCGGCGGCCTGTATCACATCCGCTGCGACTATCGGCTGATGATCGACAACCTGATGGATCTCACGCACGAAACCTACGTGCATGCGTCAAGCATCGGCCAGAAGGAAATCGACGAAGCGCCGCCGAAGACGGCGAGCCACGGCGACGAAGTCGTCACGAGCCGCTTCATGGAGAACGTGATGCCGCCGCCGTTCTGGCGGATGGCGCTGCGCGGCAACGGGCTCGCCGACGACGTGCCGGTCGACCGCTGGCAGATCTGCCGCTTCACGCCGCCGAGCCACGTGATGATCGAAGTGGGCGTCGCGCATGCGGGCCACGGCGGCTACGACGCGCCGGCGAACAAGAAGGCGTCGTCGATCGTGGTCGACTTCATCACACCGGAGACCGACACGTCGATCTGGTACTTCTGGGGGATGGCGCGCCACTTCCAGCCCGACGACGACGCGCTGACCGCCGAGATCCGCGAAGGCCAGGGCAAGATCTTCGCGGAAGATCTCGAGATGCTCGAGCGACAGCAGCGCAATCTCGAGCAATGGCCCGGGCGCACGCTCCTCAAGCTCAACATCGACGCCGGCGGCGTGCTGTCGCGCAAGGTGATCGACCGGCTGCTCGCCGCCGAAAACGCCGCGAGCCCGCAGCGGCCCGTGATTCCGGTCGCGCAGGTCAGGGAGGCGTCATGAGCGACGCGACATTGACGGTGCGCGTCGCGCGCAAGTGGCAGGAAGCGCGCGACATCTGCGGCTTCGAATTCGTCAGCGACGACGGCTCGCCCTTGCCGCATTTCGACGCCGGCGCGCATATCGACGTGCATCTGCCGGGCGGGCTCGTGCGCCAGTACTCGCTGTGCAACCACCCGGAACAACGCGATCGCTATCAGATCGCGGTGCTGCGCGAGGCCGACGGCCGCGGCGGGTCGCGCGCGATTCACGACGAAGTCCGGCAAGGCGATACCGTGCGGATCGGCCTGCCGCGCAATCAATTCCCGCTCGCGTCCGATGCACCGCATCATCTGTTGCTCGCCGGCGGGATCGGCGTCACGCCGGTTCTGAGCATGGCGGAGCGGCTGTGCTCGGCCGGCGTCCCGTTCGACATGCATTACTGCGCGCGTTCGGCCGATCGCATGGCCTTCGTCGAGCGCATCAAGGCGGCCGGGTTTCGCGATCGCGTCCGCTTCCACGTCGACGACGGCGATCCCGCGCAACGCTTCGATCTGGCTGCCGTGCTGGCCGACGCGCCCGACGGCACGCATCTGTACGTATGCGGCCCGCGCGGCTTCATGGATGCGGTGCTGAACGCCGCGCGCGAGCGCGACTGGGCCGACGCACGGCTCCACTACGAATTCTTCGGCGGCGCGGTGGCAACGTCCGGCGCGGATCGTGCATTCCAGGTCAGGATCGCGAGCAGCGGCAAGGTGATCGACGTGCCGGCCGAATGCACGGTGATCGCGGCGCTGGCGGCGAACGGCGTCGACGTGCTGACGTCGTGCGAGCAAGGCGTGTGCGGCACCTGCCTGACGCGTGTGCTCGAAGGCGAGCCCGATCATCGCGATGCGTATCTGACCGACGACGAAAAGGCGGCCGGCGACCAGTTCATGCCGTGCTGCTCGCGATCGCGAACCGACCTGCTGGTACTCGATCTGTAGATCGGTAGATGGTAGATGGACCGCCCGACCGCGGCGGCCAACCACCGCCATGGAGACGATCGATGGCGATCCTGCCGCCCATCGGTCAATACACCTGAATTCCCGACCGATCGAGGGTGCTTGCCACCCGACCCCGCCTGACCATCGCACGCCGGCGCACGCCCATCGCGCGGCTCAATCGGCGAGCCGGCAATGCGACAGCTTCAACCCCGGCAGCACCGGGGCATCGACATAGCCTTCGTTCACGCAACTGAACCGGAACGCCGCCGACGTAACGAACGGCTTGATCTCGCCGCCGGGAAATTTCGGCTTCAGCGCCTCTTGGTCGGCCACGTCGAAATGCGTGTCGAACTGCTCGCCGTCGGCCGTCAGCGCGCCGAAGTACGTGCCGCCCGGGTCGCTGCCCATCCGGATCACCGCGCCGACGAACGTGACGCGCTTGCCGTCGTACTTCGCCTTCGCGGCGGCCATGTCCTGCGTATAGGCCTCGATCATGGCGCCGTAGTGCGCGTCGATCGCGGGTTCGGCGTTCGACGCCGCACTCGCGGCCTGGTGAACGCCCGCCAGCAGCGCGCAGGCCGCAAGCGCGGCCGCCGCGAACGGCGCGGAAATCTTCTTCATGGGTGGTCTCCCGTCCAGCGTGGTGGTTGAAATGATCGAAGCCCCGGCGCGATGCCGGTTGAATTCGCTTGCGTCGCTTTAATCGTTCGAATGGCGGTACACGGCTGCGATCACTTCGTCGCCCACGCGGTCGTGCGCGGCGCGCGGCGTCGCGCCGAGCGCGACGTGACAGGAAGATGACATGGTGCGGCCCCCGGCTCTCTCGTTGAATTTCACTGCGTCTGATTTTGGCCGCTACGGTAGCAGACGACCGACAGCGCGGCAACCGACGGCCGGGCATTGCCCGATCACCCCATTACAATTGCAAATAGTTCTCATTACATATATCATGCGCGTCCTGTACACACCGCAATGTCGCGGCCCGCGCCACGATCCTTCGCCTTCCTCTTCCCGCATCGATTCATGCCATCCCGTCGAACGCCCTGCCGTGTCCGGACCTCGCGTCCGTGGCGCACGCGCCTGCCTGCCCTGCTCACCCTGTGCGCCGCGACCGGCGCGCATGCGGCCGGCGCCGAACCCGTTGCCCCCGCACCGGCTCCGGCGACCGCCGCCGAACACGAACTCCCGGCGATCAGCGTCAATGCATCGGCCACCGTCGATCCGACGATCGGCTATCAGCCGCGCACGACGAGCATCGCGGGCGGCGAAAACCGACCGCTGAAGGATATCCCGCAATCGGTCGCGGTGGTCAGCAGCAGCGTGATGCAGGACCAGCAGGCGCGCTCGCTCGACGACGTGCTCGGCAACATCAGCGGCGTCACGCAGACGAATACGCTCGGCGGCACGCGCGACGCGTTCATCAAGCGCGGCTTCGGGTCGAACAACGACGGCTCGGTGCTGGTCGACGGCGTACGCACGCCGGTGCTGCACAGCTATCTCGCGACGATCGATCGCGTCGAAGTGCTGAAGGGCCCCGCTTCGCTGCTGTACGGGATGCAGGACCCGGGCGGCGTGATCAACCTCGTCACGCGCAAGCCGGAAGACACGTTCGGCGGCTCGATCTCCGCGTCGCGCACGAACCACGGCGGCAGCAACGCCCAGTTCGATCTCACGGGGCCGCTCGGCAAGCCCGGCCAGGTCGCGGGCGGCACGCTCGCCTTCCGGCTGACCGGCGAATACGACACGAGCCGCTACTGGCGCAGCTTCGGCCGCGAACGCAGCGCGCTGATCGCGCCCGCGCTGTCGTGGCACGACGCAAACACGTCGATCGACGTCAGCTACCAGTACGTCGACTACACGACGCCGTTCGACCGCGGCACCGTGCTCGTCAACGGCCAGCTCGACGATGCGCTGCGCTATCGCCGCTACGAGGAGGCGTGGTCGCAAAGCAGCGGCATCCAGGAAACGCTGCGTACGCGCATCGAGCACCGCTTCTCCGATGCATGGCGCGTACGTGCGACCTACGGCTGGGGCCGCGACCGCTACGATCAATACCTCACCCGCGCCGCCGCGTTCAACAGCAAGACCGGCACGCTCACGCGCTCGTCCGATGCGAACCTCGGGCGCAACGATTCGGACCAGATCGCGACGCTCGGGTTGCTCGGCAACGTGACGCTTGCAGGCATGCAACACGCGATCTACGTCGGCGGCGAATACGAGCGGCAGCGCAGCTTCCGCGGCGACACGATCCGCGGCAAGGCGACGACGGGCTTCAATCTCTACGATCCCGTATACGGCCTGCTCGCGCCGGGCGGCGTGCCGAATCCGAAGCAGAGCGATTCGCGCTCGGTCGTGCATGCGTACTCGACGATCGTGCAGGACTCGGTGAAGATCACCGATCGCCTCACCGCGGTAGGCGGGCTGCGCTGGGAAAACTGGCAGCAGGAATCGGGGATGGGCCGGCCGTTCGTGTTCGCCGACCGCTCGCGCGGCAGCGTCTGGCTGCCGCAGTTCGGGCTCGCGTATGCGTTGACGCCGGCATTGACCGCCTACGCGAACGTGAGCCGCTCGTTCAAGCCGAACGTCGCGTCGAACGTCGCGGCGCCGCTCGCGCCGGAATACGGCCGCGTGCTCGAGGCCGGGCTGAAGTTCAGCCTGAAACCGGCGATCACGGGCACGCTCGCCGTCTACCAGATCGACAAGCGCAACGTCGCGATCACGGTCGGCGACATCACGTCGACGATCGGCACCGCGCGCTCGCGCGGGATCGAGCTCGACGTGGCCGGGCAGATCACGCGCCACCTGAGCGTGATCGGCAGCTATGCGTATACGAACGCGAACGATCGCGACAGCAACACGCCGCTCGTCAACGTCGCGCGCCACACCGGCAGCGTGTTCGCGGTGTACGACACGGCCATCGCGAACCTGCCCGGGCGCTGGCGCTTCGGCGGCGGCGCGCGGCTCGTCGGCGCGCGGCCCGGCGACACCGCGAACAGCTTCACGCTGCCCGGCTACGTGAGCGTCGACGCGTTCGCCGCATACGAAACGACGATCGGCAAGTTCCCGACCCGCTTCCAGCTCAACGTGAAGAACCTGCTCGACAAGACCTACTATCCGTCGAGCAACAGCAACCTGATCGTCGCGGTCGGCGAGCCGCGGCTCGTCACGCTGACGACGACGGTATCGTTCTGACGCCCTCGCGCGCTCACGGACGCCAGCGATACACGACGATGCTCGAGCCGTTGTAGTTGTCCTTCGTGATCACGTATTCGCCGGTCGAGCGCAGGTACGCCTGCACGCCGTACATCGAGTCGACGTCGTTGCCGACGTCCATCGACGACGCGTTCGAGTTCGTCAGCGTCGCGACGAGCGCACCGGTGTTCAGATCGAAGATGTCGATGTTCGGCACCGTGTGCACATAGCCGACGAACAGGTAGTGGCCGGCCGCCGCGATCGATTTCGGGTTCGCGCTCGTCAGGTTGATCACCGGGTTCGGCGTGCTCGTGTTGCCGTTCTTCCAGCCGCGATAGACCTCGATGTGCCCGTTCATCGCGGTCCAGTCCCAGTTGCCCGCGAGGCCCTGCGCGAGGATCATCGTGTCGCTGTCGGCCTGATAGAGGATGCGCGTCACGGGCGCCACGCTGCTCGGCACGGCCGTCGTCACCGGCTTGCCCCACGACGGCTTGCCGGTCGCGTCGAAGCCCGTCATCGGGTAGCGCGTGATCACGTTGGAGCCGTTCAGTCCGGCCCACACGTCGCCGTTGCCGTCGATGTCGAAGCCGGCCGTCACCTGCAGTGTCGTGTTGAACGGCTTGCCAGGCAGCGAGCCGGCCGGAATCGCGATATAGCCGCTCGCGGCGTTGAAGTAATAGAAGTTGAAGTTGCCGGGGTTCTGCCCCGACGCGACGAGGATCCGGTTGCCGCCGACCGTCACGAGCTGGCCGAAGTGCTGGCCGCGCTGGTAGTCGTTCATGTCGAGGCGCGGGTCTTTCGGATAGGTGAACGGGTCGACCGTGTTCGCGACGAACGTGCCGCCCGCGGTGCCCGTATACACGTTGTTGCCGCTGAAGAATAACGCGCCGTCGGTCGCGGGGTCGGGCGCGGCGATGCCCTCGAAGTTCAGCGCCTGCAGCTTCCATTGCAGCGTGCCGACCGGGCTGTACGAATGCAGATCGGTGCTGCCGTTGCGGCCGAGATCCCAGCCGCCGCCCCACGCGTTGTTCAGCACGTACAGGTTGCCGGCCGCATCCTTGCCGAGCGCCGCGACGCGCGTGAAGCGCTTGTCGCCGACCTGCCCCTTGATGCCCGTCGTCGTGTCGAGATAGCCGCCCTGCACGCCGAACGTGCCGACCTGCACCGGCATTCCGGGCAGCCCGCCGTACACCTTGATGTTCATGTCGGGCCCTTCGTCGCCCACCATCAACCGGCCCATCGACGCATCGAAGTACAGCGACGCCGGCCGCGCGCCGGCCGCCATCTGGAGCGTGCTCATCGCCGCACCGCTCGCGCTGAACTGCGCGACGACGCCCGCGCTCTTGCGCGCGACCCACAGGTTGCCGGCCGCATCGAGCGCCAGCGCGCCGGGGCCCGTGACGCCGATGTCGCGCTGCCACACGCCGTCGGTCGTATAGACGCGCACGCGGTTGCCGTAGAAGTCGCTCACGTACAGCAGGTTGCCGGCCGTCGCGAGGCCCGTGATCACGTCCGCATACTGGATGCCCGTCCACGTGCTGACCGGAATGCGCAGGTCGCGCTGGTTCGTGCTGCGGTTGTAGCGGCCCACCGAGCCGCTGCCGAACGTGCGGTTGTAGCCGAGCGCGACGAACAGCGACGTCGAATTGCCGGTGATCGCGCCGCCCTGGAATTCGTCGTGGATGCCGATCGTGCCGAGCGGCTGGCCGTTCTGATAGATCGCGACCCCGCCCGCGTTCTCGTCCCAGCGCGACGCCGTGTAGATCACGCCTTCGGGCGCGACCCACATCGAGCGCGCGCCGTTGCCGACGTGCGAGGCCAGCGTGCCGTACGTGTTCGCGAGCCAGTCGGTCGAGTATTGCGCCTGCGCGTGGCTTGCCGGCGCCAGCAACGCCATGCACATTCCCAGCAACGCCGCGCGGATTTGTTTCATTGACATGAATAATGCTCCCAGACGAACAATGGTCGACACTGTAAATCGCGGCGCATGAAATATTGGTGATTCCGGCAAACGCGCATTCGTCGCTCCTCCGAATTATTCACTCCACGCCTTTTGCCGTCCGGCGCTTTTTCGTCAACGATTGAAAAATCGACGAACCCACGCCAGTACGGCCTGCCAGCCGTGCTGGTTCGGCGCATTCCCCGGCATTTTCTTCCGGTACATCCAATGCAGATACGTCATTTTTTCTGATATGCCGTATTGCCTTTTCATCCCGGAATTCTTTTTGATTATTACAAATAGAAATTAAAATGAAAGGAGAAAAATATTATTCGGCGCGCTCGGCCGTTCGCGATGTCGCGCACGAAAGGGAAAGCGGGAGGGAAAGGAGGAATGCGGCGGGAACAGCCGCGCGCCGGCTGGGCCGGCACACGGCGGCGCTCGTTCAGCGCGTCAGGGCGAACGTCGGGCCGTCCCGGCCGTCGACGTATTTCGGCAGCGCATCGACGACGTCGATCACGCGTTGCCCATGGAACGGGTGCATCGTCGGTTGCAGGCGAGCATCCCGCAACGACGCCCGCGGCAGCCGCGGGCCCCGTTGCACGCGCAACGATCGCCGCGTCAGAACTTCTGGCGCAGCCCCAGGCTCACGATCGCCTGCGAGCGCGAGTCGGACGAATGGCCGTTCGCCTTGTCGGACACCGACGCGGTCGCGGCCACCGGCCGGCCGAGCGCGTCGAGCGTCGTGCCGGACGCATGCTGGTACGCGCCGAGCAGGTACACGCTGGTGCGCTTCGACAAGTCGTAGACCGCGCCGAGCGTGACGTTGTGATACTGCGCGCGGTTGTCGATGCCGTCGACGTCGCTGCCGCGCGTGTAGCTGTAGCCGGCGAACAGTTGCGTCTGCGGCTGCACGTTCCAGCGCGTGAACACGCCCGCGACGTTGAAGGTCGCATGGCCGGCGAACAGCGACTGGCCGCCGCCGCGGTACTGCACGTTGCTGTAGTTCACGCCGACGACGGCCGGGCCGAAGTCGTACGTCGCGCCGGTCGCGATCACCTGCTGCGACTGCGCGCTCGCGTAGCCTTCGTTGATCGACGAGTTGAACAGCCCGTCGTCGGTGCTCTGCCACTTGCCTGCCGTCGGGTCGGTCGCGCCCGTCTTGCTGTTGTCCGAGCGCTCGTAGCCGACGCCCACGCGCAGCGGCCCGGCGGCGTACGCGGCGCCCACGCTCCACGTGTTGCGCCGCTTCATGCTGCCCGGCTGGCCGCCGAAGCCGTACAGCGCGCCGAACGTGAAGCCCGCGTAGTTCGCGCTCGTGTACTTGATCGCGCTGTCGACGCGCGCGGTCTGGTCGAGATCGTCGATGTCGCCCGGGTGCGCGCCGAAGCCGCCGATGAACGACGACGGACCGACCGGGCTCACGAAATCGTCGAGCGACGTGTACTGACGGCCGAGCGTGATCGTGCCGTAGCGGTCACTGCCGACGCCGACGAACGCCTGCCGGCCGAACTGGCGGCCGCCCTGGCCCGACGTGCCGTTGGTGATGTCGAAGCCGTTCTCGAGGACGAACAGCGCGCGCATTCCGCCGCCGAGATCCTCGGCACCCTTGATGCCCCAGCGGCTGCCGGAGAGGTTGCCGGTCGTGAGCCCGACGCTCGAATGCCCGGTGTACGCGCCCGCCGAGCCGCCCCGTTCGTTGCTGCGATAGGTCACGCCCGCGTCGACGATGCCGTACAGCGTGACGGAGCTTTGCGCGGCGGCGACACCCGCGAGCGAGAGCAGCAGCGGCGCTGCGATCAGTTGCTTGTTCATGGTTGGTTGTCTCCGGGCGGTGAACCCGTTGTTCTAGCTATGGCGAGTAGCGCGCGCGGACGCCGACATCCGCCGGCGGTGCGAGGTCGACGACGTCCGCGCGCGACGACGCAGCGGGCATGCCCCGCTGCGGCCGGTATGGTAGTTGGAACCGGTTCCGTTCCAAAGCGGAATAATGGCAACAGTTTCTTGTCAAAATCGAGATAGTCGGCGAGCGGCCGGAAGCGCGGCTGCCGCGCCTGTACAGCGCGAGGCGACGCGGACGATAATCGGCTGCGCGCCGTCCACCGGGAGAGCTTCTTCGTGCACGAAACGACCCTGCTGATCTTCGCCGCCGTCGCGTTCGTCGGCATCGCGACACCCGGCCCGACCGTGCTGCTCGCGCTGACCAACGGCTCGCGCTACGGCGTGCGCCGGGCCGCCTACGGTTTCGCGGGCGCGATGCTGTCCGACTTCGTGCTGCTCGACGGCGTCGTGATGTTCGGCTACGCACTGCTCGGCGCACGCGCGGTGCGGCTGCTGAAGCGCTCGGGCGCGCTGTGGCTCGAACGCACGTGCGGCGCGATGCTGCTCGCGCTCGCCGGTTCGCTCGCGCTGTACCGGCGCCATGCCGCATAGGCGCCGGGCTCCATGAAAATCGCCGCGCCGCCGCGCGCCGGCTTCCCCGGCCTGTCGCTCAGGCAACTCGAACGCGCGGATCTCGACGCGTGGTACGCGTATCTGTCGAATCCCGACGTTTTCCGCCACACGAGCTGGAACCTGCGCTCGCCCGACGATCTGCTGCCAGTGTTCGACCACATCGAATCGGCCGATCCGGATTCGATCCGGCGTCTCGCGATCGTCGACACCGCATCGGGCGCACTCGTCGGGACGGTCGGGCTGCATACGGTGTCCACCGTGAACCGCTCGGCGGAGATTGCGTACGACCTCGCGCCGTCGCACTGGGGGCGCGGCATCGCGAGCGCGGTGTGCGACGCCGTCACCGCGTGGGCGTTCGCCGAAGGCGGCTTCATCCGCATGCAGGCCGTCGTGCTGACCAGTAATACGGGCTCCGCGCGCGTGCTGCAGAAGTGCGGCTACCGCTACGAAGGGCTGCTGCGCGCCTACAAGATGGTGCGCGGCGCGCCGGGCGATTTCGCGATGTACGCACGGCTCGCGACCGACTGACGCGCCCCTGCGCCTGCGCCGCCCATCCCGCACCGATGCCGTGAAGCGATTGGACGCCCCGCGCCGAATTGGCGACAATCGCCGTTCCCCTCATCGCCTTGCCGCCATGAAAATCGCCGCGCTATCCGACATCCACGGCAACCTCGCCGCGCTCGACGCGGTGCTCGACGACGTCCGCCGCCGTAGCGCCGACGTGATCGTCAATCTCGGCGACATCCTGTCGGGCGCGCTCCATCCGGCCGAGACGGCCGATCGCCTGATCGCGCTCGACCTGCCGACCATCAAGGGCAATCACGAACGGCAACTGCTGACGCGCGAGCGCGGCGCGATGGGGCTGTCGGATCGTTGGGCGCACGACACGCTGCGCGCCGACCACCGCACGTGGCTCGCCGCGCTGCCCGAACGCCTGATGCTCGACGGCGACGTGCTGATGGTGCACGGCACACCGGCCAGCGACCTCGTCTATTTCCTCGAAACGGTCACGCCCGATGGTTGCCGCGCGGCCACGCCCGACGAAGTCGCGCAGCGCGCGGGCGACACGGCGGCCTCGCTGATCCTGTGCGGCCACACGCACGTGCCGCGCACCGCGAAGCTCGGCGACGGCCGGCTGATCGTCAATCCGGGCAGCGTCGGGCTGCAGGCGTACGCGGACGATCTGCCGCATCCGCACCGGATCGAGACGGGCTCGCCGCATGCGCGCTACGCGATGGTGTCGCGCACCGCGGCCGGCTGGAACGTCGAATTCCATGCGGTCGAATACGACTGGCACACGGCCGCCGCGATCGCGGCGTCGCGCGGACGCGACGAGTGGGCCGTCGCGCTGCGCACCGGCCGCTGCTGACCCGCGCGCAGCGCCCGGTCACCCCCTTCGCTTTTCAATCACAGGAACACGAAACGTCATGCCCGTCCCGTCCCAACTGCTCTTCCTGCCCGGCGCATCGGGCAGCACCGCGTTCTGGCAGCCGCTGGCCGGCATGCTCACGCATCCGGCCGAGCGGCGGATCGTCGCGTATCCGGGCTTCGGCGACACGCCGCGCGACCCGGCGGTCGACGATTTCGACAGCCTCGTGCGTCATGTGCTCGCCAGCATCGATCGGCCGACCGCCGTGATCGCGCAATCGATGGGCGGCGTGATCGCGATGCGCGCGGCGCTCGACAAGCCGGATCTCGTCACGCATCTCGTGCTGACGGTCACGTCCGGCGGACTCGACATGGCCGGGCTCGGCGCGCAGGACTGGCGCGCCGGTTTCGCCGAAGCGAACCCGCGGTTGCCCGACTGGTTCATCACGTTTCGCGCGGACCTGTCGCAAGACATCGGCCGTATCGCGCAGCCGACGCTGCTGCTGTGGGGCGACGACGATCCGCTCAGCCCGGTCGCGGCCGGCCGGCGCCTGCTCGAACGGCTACCCGATGCGCAACTGCATGTCGTGCCGGGCGGCCGGCACGATCTCGCGGCCGTGCACGCGGAAGCGCTCGCGCCGCTCGTCGACGCACATCTGCAACGCGTGTGAAGTCGCACACATCGCACATATCCCACACATCGCACGCTTCGGCGCGCGCCTGACACCGCGGCGCTCATACGCCGCGTCGCATCACCCCGCGTGCCTCAGCGTGAGCCGCGCTTCGAGCCCACCGCCGTCCGGCCGGTTGTTCAGCGTGAGCGTGCCGCCCATCGCGAGCGCGAGTTGCCGCGCGATCGCGAGACCGAGCCCCGTGCCGCCCGTGTCGCGATTGCGCGATGTCTCCACGCGCCGGAACGGCTCGAACACCGCGTCGAGCTGATCGTCCGGAATGCCGGGCCCACGGTCGAGCACGGCGATCACCGCGCCGCCGTCCGGCGCCGCCTGCACGTCGATCTCGGCCGCGCCCGCGAACTTCAGCGCGTTGTCCACCAGGTTGCCGACGATGCGGCGCAGCGCCTTCGGCCGCGTGACGAGCGCGAGCGGCGCATGACTGTGCAGCGCGACGTCCTGCCCCGCATCCGTGTAGTCGTACACGATGCTGTCGAGCAGCGCATCGAGATCGATGCGGCGCGCGGCTTCCTCGGTGCCATGCAGCGTGCGCGCATACGCGACGCCCTCCTTCACCAGATGCTCCATCTCCAGCAGGTCCTGGCGCAGCTTCGCGCCCTGCGCGTCGTCGTCCATCACGTCGACGCGCAGCCGCATCCGCGTGATCGGCGTCTGCAGATCGTGCGAGATCGACGCGAGGATCTGCATGCGCTCGGCCATGTACTGCGCGATGCGGTCCTGCATCGCGTTGAACGCCCGCGCGGCGCGCGCGACTTCCGACGGCCCGCCTTCGCTCAGCCGTTCGCCCTTCAGGTCGGGGCCGAGCGCGTCCGCGGCCTGCGCGAGCTGCTTGAGCGGCCGCGTCGCGAGCCGCACCGCGAGCCAGCAGCATGCGGCCAGCACCGCGAGCTGCACCACGAGCACGGCCGGCAGCCAGCCCGACAGCGGCACCGTCGACATCGGGTGGATGTCGATTGTCAGCGGCGAGCCGTCGGTAAGACGCAGATGCACCTGCAGATGTTCGCGGTCGCCGGGGATCGAATTCGCGGTCAGCGGGTAGTCGCCGCCGATGCCGTCCGAGATCGAGCGCTCGACGCGCGCCGACAGCCGCGCTTCCGGCGGCGTGCCGGTTTGGCCCGGCCCGAGGATGAACGCATAGCTGCGCCGTGCGAGACGCGGCAGCCACGCGGCCCGCTCCGCCGGCGGCAGATGGTCGAGCAGCGCGACCGAGCTGGCCACCTCGCGCTCGATGTAGCCCATCATCAGGTTCGTGGTCGCCTGGTCGCGCTCGGTCACGGTGAGCCAGAACGACAGCGTCTGCGCGAGCGCGAGGCCCACGCACAGGATCAGCGCGAGCCGCGCGAACAGTGAACGCGGCCAGTGCCACGGCGTGCGCGCGCTCATGGCGTACCGTCGACGGCGGTGACGGTCGACGAGAACACGTAGCCCTCGTTGCGCAGCGTCTTGATGTAGCGCGGTTCGCGCGCGCCGTCGCGCAGGCGCTGGCGCAGCCGGCTCACGAGCAGGTCGATCGAGCGGTCGAACGGGTCGGACTGCCGCCCTTGCGTGAGATTCAGCAACTGGTCGCGCGTCAGCACGCGCTGCGGGTTGTCGAGGAACACGCGCAGCAGCCGGTATTCGGCGCCGCTCAGCGCGACCAGCGTGCCTTCGGCATCGAGCAGGTGGCGTCCGGTCGTGTCGAGCTGCCATTCGCCGAACGCGAGCAGCGCGGCCGTTTCCGTCACCTGCATGCCGGGCGGCAGCATGCGCGCGCGGCGCAGCACCGAGCGGATCCGCGCGAGCAGTTCGCGCACCGCGAACGGCTTGGCCAGGTAGTCGTCGGCGCCCATCTCGAGGCCGATGATGCGGTCGGTTTCCTCGCCGCGGGCGGTGAGCATCAGCACCGGCACCGTGCGGAACTTGCCGGCGCGCAGGTCGCGGCACAGCGTCAGGCCGTCCTCGCCGGGCAGCATCAGGTCGAGCACGATCAGGTCGGGCGCGCCGTCGTCCAGCACGTTGCGCATCTCCCGGCCGTTCGCGGCGAGCGACACGCGCATGCCGTTCTTCTCGAGGTAGTCCGCGATCAGTTCGCGGATCGCGCGATCGTCGTCGACGATCAGCACGTGGTCGATCTTGTCCATGAGTCGTGGTCGGTATCGGGGTTCGGGCGGGCGATGTCCGCTTTTATACCGCACGGCGGGCATGCGTTTGTATCCCAATGTATCGCGCCACCTTGGCGACACACAACATTGCACACCCGCGGCCAGCCGGACACATCGCAGATACGTCGGCGCCGCCTAATGGGGCCTGTCGAAACCCGTCGGGCCGCCGCGCTCGCGCCGCGGCCCCCAAAGATCAGGAGAACGCCATGCTGCCCCGACTCAAGACCGCCGCCCTCGTCATCGCCCTCGCCGCCACGGCCGGGCTCGCCGCGTTCGCCGGCACCCGCGACGACGCGGGCACGCAGGCGTCGCCGGCCGGCATGACGGCGCCGGGCTTCACCGGCATCGACCGCTGGCACAACAGCCCGCCGCTGACGCTCGACCAGTTGCGCGGCAAGGTCGTGCTCGTCGATTTCTGGACGTACTCGTGCATCAACTGCATTCATACGATTCCGTACGTGAACGACTGGTATCGGAAATATCGCGACCAGGGGCTCGTCGTGGTCGGCGTGCATACGCCGGAATATCCGTTCGAACGCGACGCGAAGAACGTCGCCGATGCGATCAAGCGCTTCGACATCCGCTATCCGGTCGCGCAGGACAACCGCTACGACACATGGCGCGCGTACGGCAACCAGTACTGGCCCGCGCTGTACCTGATCGATGCGAACGGCAAGATCGTCTATACGCGGTATGGCGAGGGCGGGTACGACAAGACGGAGGCGGCGATTCGGGGGGCGTTGGCGCAGGCGGCGGAAGGGACGAAGGATTCGACGCGCACGCAGTGACCTGGGCGGCGGGCGGGCGCGATACTCGCCGCGCCCGCTCGCGTCACGCGTTCATTCGCGCTTCGCGTCGGCCTCCGCCAGCATCGCTTCCCCGATCGCGAGCTTCCCGTCCGCGACCAGCGCCTCACCCGCGCCGCGGATATCGGCCTCGGCCTTGTTCTGCCCAAGCTTGCGCTTGCCGACGAGTCGCGTGATCTCGATCTGCAGCCCGACGATCGCCTGCAGCATCGTATCGATATAGTCCTTCGGCGCGTCGCCCATCTTCCACGGCACCGGCTGCGACGCCTCATGCGTGCGCGTCAGCCGTGCGACCACGCCGCGCACGAATTTCTCGTCGTCGCGCACCGTGATGCGGCCGTGCGCATGCACGACCCGGTAGTTCCACGTCGGCACCTGCCGGTGCGCGACGTGCTTGCTCGGATACCCGTTCGGCGAAATGTACGCGTCGCCGGCGCGGAAGATCACGAGCACCTCGTCGCCGTCCGCGATGTCCTGCCAGACCGGATTCGCGCGCGCGACGTGCGCGTGCAGTTCGCCGAGCCCGCCGTCGTCGGGCATCAGCTCGAACGGAAGGTGGTTCGCGTCGAGCCCGCTCTTGCCGTGCGTGATCAGGCTGCCGAACGGGTGCTGCACGATCAGTTCGCGCAGCACCTCGGGGTTGGGTTCGTTGAAATCGGCGGGGACGTACATGTCGGCTCCACGGTCGTGCGGGGTGGGAAATGGGGCGGGTGCGAGCCCGTCATGCGCCGATTGTGAGCCCAAACTGGTTTATCCTGTAGAGCCGGTTTAAAACAATTTCAGCAGACCAGAATCATGGCAAGAACGGCCCGGATCGTCGAAATCCCGTGGCTCGGCGCGCTCGACCGCGCGGCCGGCGACCTGAGCCGCCAGCTCGCGCAGGCGCTGCGCGACGCGGTGCGCCGCGGCGACGTCCGGCCCGGCGACACGCTGCCTTCCACGCGGCTGCTGGCCGCATCGCTGCAGGTGGCGCGCGGCACCGTCGTCGACGCGTATGCGCAACTCATCGCCGAAGGCTTTCTCGAATCGCGCGGCGGCGCGGGCACGCGGGTGGCGAACGCACTCGCGGAACCGCCGCCCGTCGATGAACCCGCTCCCGCTGCCAGCCGTCGGCCCCCGGTACGCGACGGCCTGCCCGAGCCGGCCGCCTCCTTCGCGCGGATCGCCCTCGAATTCAGTCCGCTGCCGGCCGTGCCGTTCGCGATCTCGGTGCCGGTCGGCCTCACCGCGCCCGACGACATCTGGCGCCGGCTCGGCAATCGCCTGCGCGCCCGCGGCGCCGGCGCGCCGTCCGGCTATGCCGACCCGCAAGGCGCGCTGCCGCTGCGCGAAGCGATCGCCGATTACGTGCGCCGCTCGCGCTCGGTGCGCTGCGACGCCGGCCAGGTCGTGATCACGAGCGGCACGCAGCAGGGGCTGTATCTCGCGAGCCAGGTGCTGCTCGGCGAAAACGACCGCGCGTGGGTCGAGAATCCGGCCTATCGCGGCATCACCGCGCTGCTCGAAAGCACCGGGCGGCGCGATGCGATGGTTCGCGTGCCGGTCGACGCGGACGGCCTCGACGTCGACGCCGGCATCCGGCTCGCCCCCGATGCGCGCGCCGCATTCGTCACGCCGTCGCACCAGTACCCGCTCGGCATGCCGCTGAGCATGGCGCGGCGCAATGCGCTGCTGGCGTGGGCGCGCGCGCACCGCTCATGGGTCGTCGAAGACGACTACGACAGCGAGTTGCGCTACGAAGGCTATCCGTTCCCGTCGCTGCAAGGCCTCGCGCCCGACCGCGTGATCTATCTCGGCACCTTCAGCAAGATCCTGTTTCCGTCGCTGCGGCTCGGCTACGTGATCGCCCCCGACGATCTCGTGCCCGCGTTCTGCGGCGCGCGCGTGCTGATGGACCGCCATGCGCCGACCGCCGACCAGCACGTGCTCGCCGCGTTCATCGCCGAAGGGCATCTCGATCGCCACATCCGCCGCGTGCGCGGCGTCTATGCGGAACAGCGCGCGCTCTTGATCGACACGCTCGGCGCGCGGCTGCCGCGCGAGCGCGCGTGGGTGCAGCCGGGCGACCAGGGAATGCACGTCGTGCTGTGGCTCGCGCAAGGCATCGACGATCTCGACGTAGTCGCGCGCGCCGCCCGGGCCGGTGTCGCGGTGCGTGCGGTGTCGCCGATGTTCGCGCCCGGCACGGCACGCGCCGGGCTCGTACTCGGCTTCGGCGGGTTCGGCCGCGCGCAGATGGAAGCGGCCGCGCAGCGGCTCGCGGACGTCGTTTCGTCGGCGGAATCGCGGCCCCGCGCGCGGTAAAAGGTTGGCGGCGGGCAACAAACGTAATCGTCTGTAAATCCTGCAAGCAAACGGCCGTTTCGGGCCCCGGCGTGCGGCTTCCGTTTGCTAGGATCGCGCGTCTTCCATTCGCGCGCCTGCCGCCTTGAACCGCTTCGTGCCGTTTCTCCGAAACGCGTGGCTCCGTTGCCGCGCCCGTGTCGCGCCGCTCGCCGCCGCGTGCCGCACGCGCGTCCGCGCGCTGGGCGCCGGCGCGCTGCATCGCCTGCGCCGTCCGACCCGGCGCGGCGTCGCGCTGACGCTCGCCGCGATTCCCGTGCTGGGCCTGCTGGTCCTGCTCGCGTTCGTTCCGTTCACGCCGAGCATCGGCGACATCCGCAAGGCGCGCATCGACCGCCCCGCGCGCGTGCTGTTGGCCGACGGCCAGCTGATCGCCGAATTCCGGCCCGTGAACCGCGAATGGGTACCGCTCAAGCAGATCTCGCCGCACATGGTCGACGCGCTGATCGCGACCGAGGATCACCGCTTCTACGCGCATCACGGCATCGACTGGCGCCGCACGCTCGCGGCCGGGCTGCATACGTTCTCGGGCGACCGCCAGGGCGGCTCGACGATCACGCAGCAGCTCGCGCGCAATCTGTATCCCGACGAAGTCGGCCGTGCGCCGACGCTCACGCGCAAGGTGAAGGAGCTGATCACCGCGTTCAAGATCGAAGCGGTGTACAGCAAGGACGAGATCCTCGAAACCTACCTGAACACCGTGCCGTTCCTGTACAACGCGTACGGCGTCGAAATGGCCGCGCGCACCTACTTCGGCAAGTCGGCCGACCAGCTCGACATCACGGAAAGCGCGACGCTCGTCGGGATGCTGAAGGGCAACAGCTACTACAACCCGGTGCTGAATCCGGAACGCGCGGTCCAGCGGCGCAACATCGTGCTCGGCCGAATGGCGCAAATGGGCATGCTGTCGCCGCAGCAGCTCGCGAAACTGCAGCGCCGGCCGCTGCGCGTCGACTTCGAACCGCAGACGGCGCAGCCGGGCCTCGCGCCGCATTTCGCGGTGCAACTGCGCAAGTGGCTGATCGCATGGGCCGACCGCAACAACTACGATCTCTACTCGGACGGCCTCGTGGTGCGCACGACGCTCGACGCACGGCTGCAGGGCATGGCGACGCAGGCGCTGACGCGGCAGACCGAACGGCTGCAGGCGATCGCCGACGGCGCGTGGCGCGGGCCGTCCGGTTGCGGGCTGCGCAACAACCTGTTCCTCGGCTTCATTCGGCAGACGCCCGAGTATCGTCAGGCGCGCGACACGGGGCTCACCGATGTGGTTGCGCTGAAGCAGCTCGGCGCGAATCGCGAGTTCATGCGGGCACTGTGCGAGCGCAAAACGCAGGTGCAAGCCGGCTTCGTCGCGATCGATCCGCGCAACGGTGCGATCCGCGCGTGGGTCGGCAGCCCCGACTTCGGCAGCGAGCCGTTCGATCACGTGGTACAGGCGCGGCGCCAGCCGGGTTCGACGTTCAAGCCGTTCGTCTATGGCGCCGCGTTCGCGGACGGGATGCGGCCGGGCGATACGTTCGTCGACCGCCCCGTCGCGATCCCGATCGACGGCCGCGCCGTGTGGCATCCGACCGATGCCGAGCCGCCGACCGGCGAGCCGATGACGCTGCGCGACGCGCTCGCGCTGTCGCGCAACCGCATCACCGCACAGGTCATGCAGCGCGAAGGCGCCGCGAAGGTCGCGCAGCTTGCCCGCGCGATGGGCGTGCGCGACAGCCCGCTCGATGCGGTGCCGTCGCTCGCGCTCGGCACGAGCCCCGTCACGCTGAAGGAAATGGTGTCCGCGTACGGCACGATCGCGAACCGCGGCGTGTACGTCGCGCCGCAGATGATCACGCGCATCGAGGATCGCGACGGCCGGGTGCTCGCCGCGTTCGGCAGCGCGCCGCCGGAACGTGCATTGCCGGTGGCCGCCGCGCAGACGCTCGTCGACGCGATGCGCGGCGTCGTCGATTACGGGACCGGCGCGGACATCCGCTCGCGCTACGGAATCCGGATCGACGTCGCGGGCAAGACCGGCACGACGCAGGACAACACGGACGGCTGGTTCATCCTGATGCATCCGCAACTGGTGGCGGGCGCGTGGGTCGGCTTCGACGACGGCAGCGTGACGCTGCGCAGCGACTACTGGGGCGCGGGCGCGCACAGCGCGCTGCCGATCGTCGGGTCGTTCTACGATGCGGCGCTGCGTGCGCAGGCGATCGATCCGCACGTGCAGTTCTCGCCCGATTTCCGGCCGCGCAGCGCGCCGTCGCCGAAGCGGCGCGCACCGCAGCATTCCGGCCTGTTCGACTGGTTGAGGTTCTTTCGCTGATCGGGGTGGCTGCAGCGCCCGACGTGCGCCATCGTTCAACCAAGACACCGCCCGCATGATCACGAGCGCGAACCCGCTGCCGGATTTCGAGAGCGGTGCGCAGATAGTACGAAATCCCTCGGCACGACGGTGAAGACGATCCCGCGCTCCGCATAGCGTGCGCACAGCTCGGGGTTGTCGACGATCGTATAGCCGTGATCGATGCGGTCCACCTGCAGCAGTCGACGGCCGTCTCGACGTTGCGCCACGGCGTCCCGAACTCGCCCGCATGCGCGGTCGTGCGAAAGCCGGCCGAGCGTGCATTGCGGTACGCGTTCCAGAACAGTTCGGGCGGCCCGTCGTTCTCGCGATAATCGATGCCGAGCCCCGCAACTTCGTCCGCGCGATGCGCGTTCATTCACTCGACAATCGCAACCGCTTCGTCGGGGTCCTGCTCGCGGTCGATGCTCGGAATCAGGCGCGCGCCGATGCCGAAATCGCGCGCGGCATCGCGAATCGCCGTCACGATCGCGGCCTGCGCATCCGCATACGCGATGCCCGACACGTGCACCGTTCCCGTCGGATACCAGAAGCATGCCGCATGGCTGACGTTGTGCGCGCCTTAATGTCAATAAAACGGATTTATTCTCATCCCAAGCATGCCGCGCTCGACGAACCGGCGCTCAGTCCGCCGTGTCGCCGCCCTTCGGCAGCTTCGACCACGCGCCGCGCCCCGGCATCGGCGACCACGCCGGGCGGGTCTTGCGGGCGCTGTCGATCACGACCAGGTAGCGGCCCGCGATCGGCGTGATGTCGCGATCGCGACGCAGTACCCACAACGACTTGCCGGCCTCGACGCGGGCCTGATAGTCGTCGTCGAGCAGGCCGTGCTGGTCGAGAAACGTGTTCAGCGACGCGGGAATCCGAACGCAGCCCTTCGAATGCCGGATGCCGAGCAACGCTTCGAGCCGGTCGGGGTCGGTCGCATGCATCTGGAAGCGCATCGGCGACACGCCGCCCTTGCCCCAGCCGCGCTCGCCGTCCACCCAGCCGAAGTCGTAGATGCGCATGTCGCGCCGGCCGTAGCCGCGAATGCCGTTCTCGTTCGTCGTGCCTTCCGCGCGGAAATCCATCGTGTCGGGCGAGTGATGGAATACGCCGAGCGGCGTCAGGAAATGGTCGTACTGGCCCGGCAGCCCCGTGCCGACCGGCGAGGCGCCGATCATCAACCATGCATTGGCCGGCGTCGCGCGGAAGTAGATGAACAGCGCCTGCACGTTCGGCGCGCGATCGACCATCACGACGTATTCGCCGGCAAGATCGCCGAGATCCGCATCGGCGAGCGCTTTCTGAAGGCGCTCGCCGTACGCGCGCTGTTCGTTCGCGGGCACGTTCAGGCGCCGCGTGACTTCCTGCGTGAAGCGCTTGCGCATGTCGAGCGCGCGTGTCGTCGCGTTTTGCGCCGCCTCGGCCGACAGCGGCGGATGACGGCGCGGCGGGGTGGGCGGAGCCGGTTCGGCCTCGCTGGCGGGCGTGCCGGACGCGGCCGATGCAGGCGCGGCGGCCGACGCCGCGGAAGCCGAGGAAGCGGCCGACGCCCCCGATGCCGCACTCGCGGGTTCCGTGTGATTCGCGTGATTCACGTGTGACGCGGCGGATGTCGGCGCGGCGGCAGATACGCCTAATACCGCATGCGCAGATGAAGCCGGCTGCGTGCGGGAGACCGCCGATGCGGGCAACGCAACAGAGGACGATTGCGCTGCAGATGACGGCGCATCGGACGCGGCAAAGGCGGAACGTTCAACGAGAGCGGAAATCGACGCCACGGCAGCGAGCGACACGGCTGTGGCGACTGCACGGCTGAGGCAACGCGGCTTCGCAAAGCGCCGCGTCAAGTAGGCAAGAGTCATACGTTCGAAGCCATCGGCCGATCCGGCCGCCGCATGCTGCTGGTGCGAGCGGCGCGTCTTCCGCGCAAGCCATCGACACGTCCGGCGCATCGTGTGCGCCCGGCGCCGACGCCTCTTCGCGGCGGAGCCGTTCGCTGATGCAACGCGGGCGCTCCGATGGCGGCTAATGAGTCGTCAGGCCCTTCATTCTACTCGTCGATGCGCGGATCGGCAGCGACCGGAAGCGCGCTTTTACGTGTCATTGCGCTTCGTCACGCTTTGTTTCAACTCGTTGCCGATCGGGTTGCGTTGCGTGGCAGGCTGTCGGACGGGATATCTCGGCGCGCGTTCGAAGGCTTGCATGCTTCTGGGTTGATTCGCATCCCCAATCATGTGACGACGCCGCACGTCGGAACGCAACCGCGTCGCACGCATGCCGCACGAACCGTGCGACACGCGCGCGCACCGGCCGACTACTTCGAGATGGCTTCGAGTGCGATGCCCTTCGTGCGCGGCCCCATCCCTCCGATCGCGGCCATCACGATCGCCATCGCGCCCGCGATGAACGCGAACACGCCGAACGTGCCGAAACCGCGCAGCACGGCCGCGATCACGAACGACGAGAAGATCGCCGAGAAGCGGCTCCACGAATAGACGAAGCCGACGGCCCGCGCGCGAATCGACGTCGGAAACAACTCGGCCTGGTACGCGTGGAAGCTGTACGACATGATGTTGCTCGCGAGCGTGAGGCCGATGCCGAGCACGATCAGGAACGCGCCCACCGTCGTCTGGCTGAACAGCAGCCCGCAGACGACGATCGCCGCCGCCATCGCGACGATCACCGACTTGCGCTCGAAGCGGTCGGCGATCACGAGGCCGATCAGCGGGCCGATCGGCGCCGCGAGCGCGATCACGCTCGAATACATCAGGCTCGATGTGATCGTGATCCCCTGCTTGATCAGCAGCGTCGGCACCCAGTTCGCGAAGCCGTAGAAGCCGACCGTCTGGAACACGTTGAAGATCGTCATCATGATCGTGCGGCTGCGATACGGCGGCACCCACATGTCGCGGAAGCTGCCGCGCGGCGGCACGGGTTCGGCCGGCGCGGGCGGAGGCAGCGGCCGCCCGTATTCGGCTTCGACCTTCGCCTCGAGCGCGCGCATGATGCGGTCGGCTTCGTCGACCCGCCCCTGCTGCGCGAGCCAGCGCGGGCTTTCGGGCAGCTCGCGTCGAATCCACCACACGAACAGCGCGCCATGCGCGCCGATCAGCACGACCCAGCGCCAGCCGTCGAGGCCGAACGGCGCGTGCGGCACGAGCAGGTAAGCAAGGAACGCGACCACCGGCACCGCGACGAACCCCACCGCCTGTTCGCACGCGAACGCGCGGCCGCGGATCTGCTTCGGCACGAGTTCGGAGATGTACGTGCCGATCGTGACCATCTCGACGCCGAGGCCGAGACCGACGACGAAGCGCCAGAAGTTCAGCCCGGCCGCGGTGTCCTGGAACGCCATCACGACGTTGGCGGCCGTGTACCACAGCAGCGACCACGTGAAGATCGCGCGGCGGCCGAACCGGTCGGCGAGGAAGCCGCACGCGATCGTGCCGATGAAGAGCCCGGAGAACAGCGCGGCGATGAAGCTCGCGACGCCCGTGGTGCCGAACAGGCCGTGCGTCGTCGCGGACAGGATGCCGCTTTTCACGAGGCCCGGCGCGACGTAGCCGCTGTAGAGCAGGTCGTAGAGCTCGAAGAAGAAGCCGAGGCTCAGCAACACGACGAGCTTCCAGACGCTGCGCGTCGGCGGCAGACGGTCGAGACGGGCCGAGATGGCGCCGGGGTCGATGGATGAGGATTGGGCAGGTGCCTGCGAAAGGCTGTCCGTTGAGGCCATCTTGGGCGTGTCTCCTGATCGTGTCGTGCGTTGTTCTCCGGCGGCTCGCCGAACCGCCGCCGGGCTAATCGCTGCATTGTACCGGCACGCCCGTTCGACGCATGTGCACGCCCGGCAGGACGGCCACGCCAGCCGCCGAAGCCGTTCGATGCCCCGTTTTCCGCCGGACATTGTGTAAATTGCGTAACCGTCTGTCGGGTTCGGAAAGCGCGTCGGCGGCCCGTTCCCGGCCCTGCCGCCCCGCGCCACGGCCGCGCAGAGCGGCAACAACGGGGCTGCCGCGCGGTTTCGCGCCGGCGCGCGCCGCCCGAATCGCCGTGAACGAGGGCACGCAATCGGGACAACCACGGGTGCCGCGCCCCGGTAACATGCTACCGGCCCAACTACCGGCTTCCGGCTGCCTTTCGGCAACCGGCATTGTCGGCAAATCGTAAGCATTCCATGTCCATACAACGACTATCCACGTATGCCCGCCGGATCGCGCTGATCGCGCTGCTGCAGTTCGCGACGATCGCGACCGCATCGGCGTTTCCGGCGGCCGCTTCCGCGCCCGTCGCGAGCGGCGTCGGCGCAACCGTGCCGACCATCTCGCTGCCCGACGCCATCGCGCAGCTCAAGCAGATGCAGGCCGAGCTGGACCGCATCAAGCAGCAGACCTCGACCGCGTCCAACAGCAAGGAGCTGGACGGGCTCGACGACTCGGCGCAGGAGCTGAGCACCGATGTCGCGAAACTGCAGAGCGATCTCACGCCGCAGCGCGCGCAGGTTCAGGCGCAACTCGACGTGCTCGGGCCGCCGCCGGCCGACGGCGCCGCGCCGGAAACGCCCGCCGTCGCGAAGCAGCGGGCCACGCTGGACGCGCGCAAGACGCAGATCGACGCCGCGCTGAAGCAGGCCGCCGACCAGAAGGCGAGCCTCACGAACCTGACCGAGCAGTTCGCGAAGCTGCACCGCAGCCTGCTGAAGAACCAGCTCGCGTTCCGTTCGGGCAGCATCTTCAGCGCGCAGTTCTGGCTGCCGCTGTTTCACCTGTCGCCGGACGATCGCCAGCGGCTCGACGATTTCAACGGCGAACTGTTCGACATGCTGCGTTCGTCGTGGGTGCCCGGACAACGGGCGATCACCACGCTGCTGCTGATCGCCGCATTCGCCGCATGGCTCGGCGGCCGCCGGCTCATCGAGCGCGGGCTCGCCTGGATCGCGCTGAACCGTCTGCCGCCCACCCGCCTGCGCCGCAGTGCGCTGGCGCTGTCGACCGCGCTGTCGACCTTCCTGGCGACGGCCATCGCGATCCAGATCCTCTACCTCGCCGTCGCGCGCCACTACGAGCTCACGCCGTCGCTGACCGATCTGTGGGACCAGTTCGCGAAGCTCGCCGCGACCTGCGCATTGATCGCCGGGCTCGGCCGCGCGCTGCTCTGCACGAAGCATCCGTCGTGGCGCCTGCCCGCGCTCGCCGATCCCGTCGCGCTCGCGATGAAGCCGTTCCCCGCCGTCCTGGCCGGGCTGCTGCTGGTGTCGGGCACGCTCGAATCGATCAACCGGATCGTCGACACCAGCCTGTCGGTCACGCTGTTCGGCCGCGGCATCGTATCGCTCGTCGTCGCGCTGACGGTCGGCGCGTCGCTGTTGCGCGCGAACCGCGCACGCGCCGCGCTCGCGGCGGCCGGCGAGGCGCCCGAGCAGCGCTCGACGCTCGCGGGCCTGATCCATGCCGGCGTCACGCTCGCGATCGTCGCGTCGTTGATCGCACTCCTGATCGGCTACATCACGGTCGCGCGCTTCATCACGTACGAGCTCGTGTGGTTCGAGATCGTGCTGTGCGCGACCTACATCCTGATCCAGTTGACGCGCGACGCGAGCGAAAGCCTGTTCTCGTCGAGCCTGTCGACGGGCCAGCAGATCAAGCACCTGTTCGCACTCGAAGATCGCCACCTCGATCAGGCGCGCACGGTCCTGTCCGGCTTCGGCACGAGCCTGCTGATGCTGATCGCGGCGATCGCGCTGCTGACGGGCGGCTTCGGCACGACGCCGGGCGACCTGCTCGACAGCGCGGTCGCGATGATCGGCAGCCAGCGGCTGCAGAGCCTGAACATCATGCCCGACCGGATCATGAACGCCGTGATCGGCTTCGCGATCGGCTTCTACCTGTTGCGCTCCCTGCGCCGCTGGCTCGACGGCGAGTTCATGCCCGCGCTGGGCATGGATACGGGTATGCGCGTGTCGCTGATCACGCTGTTCACCAACGTCGGCTACGTGCTGCTCGTGCTGATGACCCTCGGGCTGCTCGGCGTCCGGTGGAGCAATCTCGCGTGGATCGTCAGCGCGTTGTCGGTGGGTATCGGCTTCGGCCTGCAGGAAATCGTGAAGAACTTCGTGTCGGGGCTGATCCTGCTGACCGAGCGCCCGGTGAAGGTGGGCGACATGGTCAGCATCGCGGGCGTCGAAGGCGACATCCGCCGCATCAACGTGCGCGCGACCGAGATCCAGTTGAGCGACCGCTCGACCGTGATCGTGCCGAATTCGCAGCTGATCTCGCAGAACGTGCGCAACGTGACGATGGGCAACAGCACGCAAGGCGTCGCGACGCTGGTGCTGACGTTCCCGCTGAACACCGATCCCGAGCAGGTGCGCGACCTGCTGCTCGATGCGTATCGCGAGCACCCGGCGATTCTCGAGAAACCGGCGCCGTCGGTGACGTTCAGCCAGCTCGCGCCGGACGGGATCACGCTGAGCGTGACGGGCTACGTGTCGAGCCCGCGGATCGCGAGTTCGACGAAGAGCGACCTGCTGTTCGAGATCCTCAAGCAGTTGCGCGCGGCGGGGATCACGCTGTCGAGCCCGCAGATGCTGGTCGTGCAGAACATGCCGACGAACGACGGTCCCACTCGGCAAGAATCGTAAGTGAGCCATTGAGCGGGCACGCTCACGATCGATTGGCGCGACGCGCGCGTCGCAATAAACGACAAGGGCCGGTTACCGCTTTCGCGGCAACCGGCCCTTGTCATTCGACCGTCGAAGCGCCCTGGCCGGGCGCCTGCACTTATACGTCGAACTTCACCCCCTGCGCCAGCGGCAACTGCCGGCTGTAGTTGATCGTATTCGTCGCACGGCGCATATACGCCTTCCACGCGTCCGAACCCGATTCACGCCCGCCGCCCGTTTCCTTCTCGCCGCCGAACGCGCCGCCGATTTCCGCGCCGCTCGTGCCGATGTTCACGTTGACGATCCCGCAGTCGCTGCCGGCCGCCGACATGAACTGCTCGGCCTCGCGCATGTCGTTCGTGAAAATCGCCGACGACAGCCCTTGCGGCACCGCGTTGTGCACGTCGATCGCGTCTTCGAAGTTGTCGTAGACCATCACGTACAGGATCGGCGCGAACGTCTCCCGCTCGACCACCGCCGATTGCTTCGGCATCCGCACGATGGCCGGACGCACGTAGTAAGCATCCGCGTGACCCACGTCGACGCGCTCGCCGCCCTTCACTTCGCCGCCCTGCTCGCGCGCATCGGCCAGCGCCTTCTGCATCGCGTCGAACGATGCACGATCGACCAGCGGGCCGACCAGCGTGCCTTCCTCGAGCGGGTTGCCGACCTTCACCGACGCGTAAGCCTTCTCGATGCGCGGCAGCAGTTGCTCGACGAGGCTGCGATGCACGATCAGGCGGCGCAGCGTCGTGCAGCGCTGGCCGGCGGTGCCGACCGCCGCGAACGTGACCGCGCGCACGACGAGGTCGAGATCCGCGCTCGGCGCGACGATCATTCCGTTGTTGCCGCCGAGTTCGAGGATGCCGCGCGCCAGGCGCTGGCTCAGCACCTTCGCGACTTCCTGGCCCATCCGCACGCTGCCCGTCGCGCTGACGACCGGCACCTTCTTCGACGCCGTCAGCACCTCGCCGACGTCGCGCATGCCGAGCACCAGTTGGCTCAGCTCCGCCGGCGCGACGCCCGGATGCGTCTTCTCGAACTCGCGGAGCGCCTTCTGGAGCAGCACGTGGCACGCGATCGCGGTGAGCGGCGTCTTCTCGGACGGCTTCCACACGACCGAATCGCCGCACACGAATGCAAGCGCCGCATTCCACGCCCACACCGCGACCGGGAAGTTGAACGCCGAGATCACGCCGCACACGCCGATCGGGTGCCACGTTTCCATCATCCGGTGGCCCGGGCGCTCGGACGCGATCGTGAGGCCGTAAAGCTGGCGCGACAGACCGACCGCGAAATCGCAGATGTCGATCATTTCCTGCACTTCGCCGAGCCCTTCCGACGTGATCTTGCCGGCCTCGAGCGTGACGAGGCGGCCGAGCTCGGCCTTGTGCTCACGCAGCACGTTGCCGAACACGCGCACGAGTTCGCCGCGCACCGGCGCCGGCACCGTGCGCCACTTGAGGAATGCGTCGTGCGCGGCGTCGATCTTGCGCTCGGCGTCGGCGGGCGTGTCGACGGCCAGCGTCGCGAGCGTCGCGCCGTCGAGCGGCGAACGCGCGGTCAGCGCATTGCCTTTCCACTGGGCGAGATCGATGTCGAGCGCGGCAAGAATGTCGTTGAATTGCATCACTTCCTCTTCAGGGACAGATTGATCGGTGCGGCGGCAGCGCCGCCCGCGTGATTCGATTGGAGCGCGTTCGAGCGCGTCGTGCAAGCGGATGCGCCGCGCGGCGTGCCCGGTGCGCCATCCGGCGCATCACGCGGCGCCGCCGCCGGCAAGCCCGGCCGGACGGCGCGCCCCAGCCTCGCGAGGCACGATCCGTGAAACACATTGTCGATGGCCACAAGTCGCGCCGCTATTGATATTAACTCACGACTTCATTCCCAAAACGCAAGAAGTCAGCCGGCCGGACGCGCCCGCTCCCGTGCCGATATCGGACGTTTCCAAAGCCCGCAGACGGGTACGCGGACGCATTCCGGTCCGACACAAGTTGATGACGATCCCGCATCATCCTGTTGCGCAAATGTCGTTTGCCGCCCGTGCATCGGACCCACACAATCGGTGCGACGTCGAGGTGCGATGCACCCGGCGCGCCGCCGGCCGCCACTGCCGCCGGACGAGCGACGAAGGCGACACGCACCAGGGCCCGGCCCAGCGGGCCCGCTTCGCACCCCATCACCGCTGCCCGCCCCGCGGCCGGCCACGCGTCGCGCTTCGTCAACGAAAAACAATCCCGGAGACAGCGCCCAGCGCACGACGATTCCGCGCGCGGTCAGCCAGATCTTCTGGCGCATCCTGCTGTTCTACGTGTTCGCGATCTTCGTGATCGGCGTGCTGGTTCCGTACACCGATCCGAGCCTGCTGAAAAGCGACGTGACCGACATCGGCGTAAGCCCGTTCACGCTGGTGTTCCGCCACGCGGGCGTCGCGTTCGCGGCCGGCGCGCTGAAAACCCCATTCGACGCGGCGCGCGCGTTCAGGCAAGATCGACGCGCGCCGTCCGCTTTTCCGCCGTCACGAGTCACCGAACACGCATGCAGAACTTCTACGAAGCCACCGTTACCCGCCAGCCCTACCCGCAACTGACCGACACGATCGATACGCAAGTCTGCATCGTCGGCGGCGGCCTGGCCGGCCTTTGCACGGCGCTCGGCCTCGTCGAGCGCGGCGTGCGCGACGTCGTCGTGCTCGACGGCGAACGGGTCGGCTTCGGCGCGTCGGGCCGCAACGGCGGTTTCGTGTTCGGCGGCTACAGCCTCGACAACGCCGACCTGCTGCGCACGCTCGGCCGCGACGAAGGGCGCCGGCTGTACCGGCTCACCGTCGACGCGGTCGACCTGATCCGCGCGCGCATCGCCCGCTACGGGATCGACTGCGACATCGTCGATCAGGGCGTGATGCTCGCGAACTGGTTCGACGATCCGTCGCGGCTCGACAGCGTGCGCACGCTGATGAAGAACGAACTCGGCGTCGACTGGAAACCCGTGCCGACCGGCGCACTGCGCGAGCGGCTGAAAACGCGGCGCTATTACGGCGGCCTGTTCGAGCCGAACGCGTTCCACTTCCATCCGCTCAAGTACGTGCTCGGCGTCGCGGCGGCCGCGTCGCGCGGCGGTGCACGCGTGTACGAACGCTCGGCTGCGCTCGGCATCGCACGCGACGGCGCCGGCTACGTCGTGCGCACGGCGCAGGGTGCGGTGCGCGCGAAGGACGTCGTGTTCGCCGGCGGCGGCTACGCGCGCGGCGTGTCGCCGCGCATCGAGCGCGCGGTGCTGCCGATCGCGACCTACGTGATCGCGACCGAACCGCTCGGCACGCGCCTGCCCGACGCGATCGACGCGCCGTACGCGATCTACGACACGCGTTTCGCGTTCGACTACTACCGTCCGCTGCAGGACACGCGGATCCTGTGGGGCGGCCGGATCTCGGTGCTCGACCGCGGCCCCGACGCGATCGCCCGGCTGCTGCGACGCGACCTGCTGCGCGTGTATCCGCAACTGGAAGGCGTGAAAATCGACTACGCGTGGGGCGGGCTGATGAGCTACGCGCGGCACAAGATGCCGCAGATCGGCCGCGACGCGGACGGCGTGTGGCACGCGATCGCATTCGGCGGCCACGGGATGGCGCCGACCACCGTCGCCGGCGAGGCGCTCGCCGCCGCGCTGGCCGAAGGGCGGCCGGTGCCGGACGGCTTCGCCGCGTTCGGGCTCACGCGCACGTTCGGATTGGCCGGCCTCGCCGCCGCGCAGCTCACGTATACCGCGTATCAGGCCCGCGACGCGCTCGCATCCTGCCGCCGCTGAGCGCCCGCCGCGGCCTGGCCGATTAGAGCCGCAGGTCGGCCGGACGGGCATTTTCCACATGCTAGAATGCCTTTTCCAAGCCGCCGCTAACCACAACAAAGTCACATGAAAGCAGGAAGCAAGGCCGCCACGTCCGACCCCCGCGCGCTTGCGTCCGATGCGCGGCGTAAATACGATCCCGAGCAAACCAAGCGCAACATCCTCGATGTCGCCACGCAGGAATTCTCCGCGATGGGCCTCGCCGGTGCGCGCGTCGACGCGATCGCCGAGCGCACGAACACGACGAAGCGGATGCTCTATTACTACTTCGAAAGCAAGGAAGGCCTGTACGAGGCCGTGCTGGAGAAGGTGTACGGCGACATCCGCGCGCTCGAGCAGGAACTGCACGTCGGCGACATGGAGCCGCGCGAAGGCATGCGCCGCCTCGTCGAATTCACGTTCGACTATCACGACAAGCATCGCGATTTCGTCCGTCTCGTGTCGATCGAGAACATCCACGGCGCGAAGTATGTCGAACAGTTGAAGTCGTTCAAGAACCGCAACGTCAGCATCATCAAGACGCTTGAGGAACTGGTCGAGCGCGGCGCGGCCAGCGGCGTGTTCCGCAAGGACATCGACGCATTCGACCTGCACCTGCTGATCAGCTCGTTCTGCTTCCACCGCGTGGCGAACCGCTACACGTTCGGCGCTGCATTCGGCCGCGACCCGTCGGCGCCGCGCCTGCGCGCGCGACATCGCGACACGATCGCCGACGCGGTGCTCCGCTACGTCGCCGCGTAAGCGGCGCCGGCAGCCGGCCGGGGCACGCGACATCCGCGCCCCTCGAACTTCGGCACCTCAGCGCATCAATCCGTCGGCGCGGTCGACGCCAGCGCGATCCGCGCCTTCTCTTCCGGGCTGCCCGCCACGTAGTACTTCTTCGCCCAGCTCGAATCGGGCGCAAGCGCGAGCCGCGCATGCGCGCCCTTGCCCGTGCCGTGCTGCCGTTTCGCATGGATCGCCAGCGCGCGGGCGCGGTAGTGCTCGTACAGCCGCAGGAATTCGGCGAGATAGATCGCCGCGATCCGCTTGTCGCGGATCTCCAGTAGGTTCTCGTCGTTGTACTGCTCGGAATTGCGGCTCATGTTCGCCGAACCCGTATAGACGACCGGATTCGCGCCTTCCGCGTCGATCACGATGAACTTGTGATGGATCACGACGGGCGGAAAAGCCGGCGCCGGTTCGCCCGGGAAGAGCCGCAACTCCGGCTCGAAGCCCTGCGGCACCGTGGCCGGCGAGAAATACGACGCGTCGATCACGTCGTGGTTGTCGCGGCTGCGGTGGTACAGCTCGAGGTTCGCGAGCGTCGCCGCATCGAGCGTCCGGCCGGCCTGGCGCGCGGCATCGGCCTTCGTCGCGCTGCCGACGTTGATCTTGTTGACGAGGCCGAACATCATCAGCCCGCGGTCGCCGGCCGCGAAGCACGCATCGCGCAGCGCCGCGTCGGTCGGCATGAACAGGCAAAACGACACCGAATGCTTCGCGGCCGCGAGCGCGGCAACGATCGTATCGATCTCGGTACGCCGCCCAGCCGGCTCCGGCGAGTAGGCGACACGCACCTGCGCGCTGCCGATCGTCATCGGCGCCGACCAGCCCGTCGACAGCCGCGCGGTCGCCGCGATCGACGGATTCCCGGCCAGCGCATGCGCGCGATCGTTGTACAGCGCGGCGAGCGCGGGCGAGTCGAACGCATGCAGCACGTTGGCCTGCTCGGTCAGCCCCTCGGTCGTGAAGTTCGCGGAACCGGTCAGCACGCGCGCGGGCGCCGGGTTCGACGGCGCATCGGTCACGATGAACTTGTCGTGCATGATGTGCGTCTTGTCGCGCGGCGCGAGCGTCGCGAGGCCCTGCAGCGCATCGACGGCCGGCTGGTTCGGCGACGGCAGCGGCGGCTTGCCCTTGCGCGCCGTGGTGTGCGCGTCGTAGACGATCGCGAGCGACGCTTCGCCGTGCTGGCGCCCGAACGCGTCGAACGCCGGCAGCGCCCACAGCGCGTCGGTCAGGTGATAGACGGCCGACACCGCGCGCGACGCGGGATCGAGCATCTGCGCGAACACCTGTTCCATGTCGTTCGCGAGCCACGTGCGCAGTTTCAGCGCCTGGGCGGCGCTCGGCGCAGCATTCGGCGCGAGGCCGAGCGCCGCGACCTGCTTCGCGAACGCCTGCGAGCTGACCACCGCGCGGTTGAACCACGTGCCGATGCCGTCCTCGACGTGCGCGGGCAGCACGACGTCGCACACGCCGGCTTGCGCGTCGAGCACTTGCAGGTTCGCCGGCGTGCCGACGACGGGATAGACGTCGTAGCGGAACGACGCGCCGCGGTCCTGCGGATCGATGCGCGCATCCCACCACATGAATTTCTGGATCGGCGCCTGATCGGTCGGCGCATCGCCCTGCGTGTCGGCGGCCGGGCCGTCGAACGTCAGGCGGTTGGGCAGCCAGCTGTCCGGCGCACGCGTCTTGCCGTCGGCCGACCAGAAGCCCGGCGTGCGCCGGATCGCGAAGCCGAGGAAATCGGACCGCGACGCCGCATCGGGCCAGTCGAAAGCCAGCAGGACCAGGGTGGGGGAAAGATAGCTGCGCACGCTGACGGTCATTCGTTGCTCCCTGGCCGGGCGGCCGGTCGAGATGAATGCGTCAGTCTTGATGGCGGTTTTTCCCGCGCGATGACGGTTCGATGAACCTTGTATGTCGGACGCGCGTCAGTCGCAGACGAGCAACTCGATCCCGCGTGCCGTCAGCGCGCGGCGCACGGCCTTGTCGGGTGCGCGCTCGGTGACCAGATAGCGGGCGGCGGACGTGCCGTTGATCCGCACCGGCGTCACGCGGCCGAATTTCGAATGGTCGGCGACGATGATCGCCATGCCCGCCGCCGCGATCATCCGGCTGCGCACTTCGGCCGCGAGCCGCGAGTAGTCGGTGCACTCGCCGTCGGGCGTGATGCCGCCGGCGCCGACGAACGCGAAATCGACGTGGTATTGCGCGAGCTGGTGGATCGTGTCGAGCCCGAACGTCGCGTCCTCGTCGTCGGACAGCTCGCCGCCGAGCAGCGTCACGCGGTTGCCGTTGCGCCGCGCGAGCACGAACGCGGTGCGCCAGTCGTTCGTGTAGATCGACAGCCGGTGCCGGTCGGCGAGCGCCAGCGCGACCGCATGCGGCGTGCTGCCCGAATCGATCAGCACCGATGCATCGTCGGGTACGAATTCGGCCGCGCGCCGCCCGATCGTGCGCTTCGCGTCGGCGTTCGCGGCTTCGCGCTCGGACAGGGTCGGCTCGCGGCGATCCGCGGCCAGCGCGCCGCCATGCGTCATCACGAGCAGGCCGCGCGCGGCCAGCGCGTTCAGGTCGCGCCGCACGGTTTCGCGCGACACGTCGAGCGAACGCACGAGCTCAGCGACCGACAGCGCGCCCGAGCGCCCAAGCTCCGTCAGGATGTATTGATGACGTTGTTCCGCCAGCATCGCGTGTGCGCCCGAGGCGACTGGTAATGGGTAAGCCGGCCATTGTATTACGGACGTTTGACGACCATTTGACCGGGCCGGGAAACACGGCCGGGCGCGTTTCCCGAAAGCGAAATTCTGTATTGCCCGGCGCGCGCGAATCCGCGCGGCGCCGGTTGCTACACTTTGCGCTTCGCCGAACGACCGGCCAAGACCGACCAACAAAGGGGCTCGCGCCATGTATCGCAAAGGCAGTGTGATCGAAATCCAGTTTCCGCCGGAACGCCTCAACGACGCGGCGGGCGATCCGTACTGGATCGACCTGACGCTCGACGAAGCGCGCCGGCTCTACGAACAGCTCGCCGCGCGTTTCGCGACCGACGCGCGCGCCAACCAACCGCTCGATACGTTCTCGATCGACTGAGCGTCGCGACTGCGCGCCCATCCGCGCAGCGCAGCACCGTGCCGCACCGTGCGGTGCCGCAGACGATCATCCCCGCCGCCCCGCGCACCCCGGCGCGCGATGACCGCCGCCCCGCTCACGCGCCCCGCGGCATGAGTGCAGGATTCGACAAGACGCCGGCGCCGCTTCGGCCGATACTGGTCGACTTCCCGGTTCCGTCCGGCCGCGTCGCGGCCCGTCATGCATGCTCAACTCGATCGTCGCCGCCGTTTTCGTCGCGCTCTGGTCCACCGGCTTCATCGTTGCGCGGGCAATCAAGCCCTACGCCGATCCCAACCTGTTCCTGCTCGCGCGCTTCGCCGGCACGGCCGTGCTGTTCGGCGTGGTGGCGCTCGCCGCGCGCGCGCCGTGGCCGGGCCGCCGCGAATGGCCGCGCCACCTGATCGCCGGCGCGCTGCTGCAAGGCGTCTATCTCGGCGCGAGCTACTGGGCCGTCGCGCAAGGGTTGAATGCGGGCGTGATGGCGCTGCTCGGCGCGCTGCAGCCGCTTGCCACCGCCGTGCTCGCGGTTCCGCTGTTCAACGAACGTCTGCCCGCGCGCGGCTGGCTCGGGATGGCGCTCGGGCTCGCCGGCGTCGCGCTCGTGCTCGCGCCGAAAGTCACGGGCGGCGTCGCGCCGCCGCCGGGCGCCGCGCCTGCGTGGCTCGTCGTCACCGTGTCGGTCCTGGCGGTCGGGTCGATCACCGCCGGCTCGCTGTACCAGAAAGGCAAGCTCGCGCAGAGCGACCTGCGCACGGCGGTCGCCGTGCAGAACTTCGGCGCGGCGCTCGTCGCGGCCGTCTTCGTCGTGCTGCTCCATGAAACCCGCTGGATCGACGCGCCGGCGCTGTGGGTGTCGCTCGTGTGGGGCATCGTGTTCCTGTCCGGCGGCGCGGTCACGATGCTGATGTGGATGCTGCGGCACGGCAATGCGGCGCGCGCGACGTCGCTGCTGTTTCTCGCGCCGCCGCTGGCCGCGCTACAGGGTTACGCGCTGTTCGGCGAAACGCTCGCGACGATCCAGCTCGCCGGCTTCGCGCTCGCGCTGGTGGGCGTCGTGCTCGCGCGGCGCTGACGGGGCGAAGACGCACGCGGGATCGAGCGGCCACGCCGTCATCGAGCCTCCATCCCGCCTCGCCGAAGCCGCGCGCACGGCCGCCCTTCGCGCGGCATCTTCTGCACCCGCCCGGCGCACCGCGCACCACGGCGATGCGGTGCGTCTCGCCGATGCAACGCGAAACCGCCGGAAACGCCTGTCCGGCGCGGCGGCGCGCCGCGATTGCGCTTATGATGAGCGCCTTGCATTTCGTCCCGGAACTTCCCTCATGACATCCGCCGATTACGCCAGCCGCCAACGCGCGATCATTGCCGAACTGAACGTCGCCCCGCACTTCGACGCCGAGGCCGAAATCGAGCGCCGCGTCGATTTCCTCGCGCAGTACCTTCGTTCGACCGGCCTGCGGACCTACGTGCTCGGCATCAGCGGCGGCGTCGATTCGTCGACGGCCGGCCGGCTCGCGCAACTGTCGGTCGAGCGCCTGCGCGCCGGTGGCTACGACGCACGCTTCATCGCGATGCGCTTGCCGAACGGCGTGCAGAACGACGAAGAGGATGCGCAGCGCGCGCTCGCGTTCGTGCGCGCGGACGAGGTATTGACGGTCGACGTGAAGCCGGCCGCCGACGCGATGCTCGGCTCGCTGGTCGCGTCCGGCCACGCGTTCGAAACGCCGGCGCAGCAGGATTTCGTGCACGGCAACATCAAGGCGCGCGAGCGCATGATCGCGCAGTACGCGGTGGCGGGCGCGCGGCGCGGCATCGTGATCGGCACCGACCACGCGGCCGAATCGCTGATGGGTTTCTTCACGAAGTTCGGCGACGGCGGCGCGGACATCCTGCCGCTCGCGGGCCTGAGCAAGCGCCGCGTGCGCGGGGTCGCACGCGCGCTCGGCGGCGACGAGCTGATCGTGATGAAGGTGCCGACGGCCGACCTCGAGGAATTGCGCCCGCTGCGCCCCGACGAGCACGCGTACGGCGTGACCTACGACGAGATCGACGATTTCCTCGAAGGCAAGCCGGTGGAAGACCGCGTGTACGAAACGGTGCTGCGCTTCTTCGACGGTTCGCGCCACAAGCGCGCGCTGCCGTACACGCCGTTCGACTGGCCGGCCGCGTAAGCCGGCCGCCCGGCTACCGACCTGCCGCCGCGCGCACCGTCACGGCCGCGCGCGGCTTCCACGCGACGGGCAACGCTACGCGTTCCCGCCCGTCTTCTTCGCCTGCAGCGCGCGAATCCGCATCCGCGCACCCGTATCGCTGACCGTCGCGTCGTACATCGTCGCGAGATCGCGCTTGAGCGCGGTGCGCGAGCCGCCGTCGAGATACACCATGTGCCCCGACGGATAGAACCGCGCGGACAGGTTCTGCCGCACCTTCTGGTCCTCCAGCGGCATCTGCTGCAGATCGATCACGGTCTGGTAGAACGGCGTGACGAAATCGTAGAAGCCGTTCGCCGACAGCACCTTCAGGTCGACGTTCAGCGCCATCACCGCGGCGAGGTCGCCGGCCGTGTAGAGGATCACGTTGCCCTGCGCATCGATGCCCTGCTGCGCGCCGGTCGGGTCGATGTGGCCGAAATCCCAGTTCTTGAAGGCCTGGTCGTTCAGGTCCGTGAATGCCGAGTTCGACGTGAACTTCAACTGCTCGTTCAGATAGCTGTTCCACATCGCCGTATAGACGCCCGTCACGGCCGTCATCGTCGGATCGTTGCCGCCCGAATTCGGGTCGATCTTGCCGGCGATGCCCGACGAGATCCCGGTCACGCGGCCGTCGTACGAACCGAGCGCGAGCCCCTGCGCATGCAGCAGCGTCGTCAGGAACAGCGAGTTGCCGCGCGCATCATAGCCGGCGATGTCGAGCCCCCACGTCTGCAGCGTCGCCGTATCGATGCCCGTGTATGCCGACAGTTTCTGCACGGTGGCCGGGTTCGCATGCGGCACCGCGCGCAGCGCGCTCAGGTAGTCGGTGCGCGCGAACTGCGCGACTTCCTCGACGAACGCACCGAGATCGCTCGGCGCCGGCTTGATGCCGAGCTTCTTGTGATACCACGCGTCGGCCGCGGCGGTCGGCAGCGCGCCGACCGGGTTGCCGGCCTGCCGGTAATCGAGGATCGACGATTGCAGCGTGACGCCGTTCAGGTCGACGCCATCCTCGTGCAGCTTGTATGCGAGCACGCAGCTGCGCGCGGTGCCGTACGATTCGCCGAACAGGTATTTCGGCGAATTCCAGCGGTTGTTCTTCGTCAGGTAGCGCTTGATGAACTGCTTCAGCGAATCCGCATCCTGGTCGACGCCCCAGAAGTCACGGTTCTTGTTCGGCGCGACGGCCGCCGAATAACCGGTGCCGACCGGGTTGATGAACACCAGGTCGCTGTGGTCGATCATGCTGTCCGGGTTGTCTTCGAGCTGGTACGGCGCGGGCGGCGTGAAACCCGGCATCGACGTCTTGATGCGCTTCGGCGCGAACGAGCCGAGCAGCACGAACACCGACGACGAACCGGGCCCGCCGTTGTAGAAGAACGTCACGGGCCGCGTTTCCTCCTTCGCGCCGTCGGCCGTGAACGCGACGTAGAAGAGCTTCGCGGCCGGCTGCGAACTGCTCGGATCGACCGTCACGAGATGGCCGGCCGTCGCCGTGTACGCGATCCGCTTCCCGTCGATCAGGATCGTGTGGTGCGTGATCGCGGCCGCCTCGGTCGTGTCGGTCACCGAGTCGTCGGGGCCGTTGCCGTACGCGACCGGATCGAAGAACGGCTGGTCGCGGCCGTGGCTCAGCGCGACCGGATTGATGGTCGGCGGCACGCCATGCGAATTGTGGTCGCCGTGATGCAGCGGATACACGCCGCCGGAAGATGCGGAATCGTTGCCCATCGTGCTGCTCCTGGAGGTGAAAAAAGACGCGGGCAGACCACCCGCGTCGGACGGAAAGGCGTGCGCCCGCGCGTCAGCTCGACGGCTTGCGCGCCAGGATCGCGGCGAGCTGCGCGCCGTTCGGGCTGCCGAGGCCCGTGCACGCGTCCCAGCCGGACGCGGCCGCATACGTGCCGTTCGATCCTTTCGTGATGTCGCGCAGCGCGCCCGGATGCTTGTACAGCACCGGATTGATCCAGCCGGCCGACGCGCCGGCCGCCGCATTGATCCGCGCGATCAGCGCGGCCCACAGCGGGGCGACCGCGCTCGTGCCGCCCATCACCGAGGGCGTGCCGGCGACCGACACTTCGTAACCCGTCTGCGGCGACGCGTCGCCGGCCACGTCCGGCACGCCGCGCTTCGCGAGCGGCTTGGTGGTGCCGTCGGCGAGCGCGACCTTCAGCCCCTGCTGCCACGCCGGCAGGTCGAACAGCGAACTGACGCCGCCGCCGCCCGCGCCGCCGCCGGCCGCCTCGTCGTTCCACGTGACCTCGCTGCGGATGCCCTGCCCGGGCAACGCATTGAGCTGCGTGCCGCCGCAGCCGAGCACGTACGGGCTCGACGCGGGGAAATCGACGTGATCGGCGCCATCCTGCAGCCCGTCGCCCGAGCCGCTGTCGCCCGACGCCGCACAGACGGTGATGCCCTGCGCGGCGGCCGCCTGCAGCACGCGGTTGAACGCGTGCGCCGACTGCGCCTGCCAGATCGCTTCCGGGCCGCCCCAGCTGATCGAGATCACGGAAGGTCGGTGGGTCTTGTCGGTGACGGCCGCGTTGACGGCCTGGATGAAGCCCGCGTCGCTGTTCGGCGCGAAGTAGACCGCGATCTTCGCGGCCGGTGCGATCGCGCCGGCGATCTCGACGTCGAGCGCGACTTCGCCGTCCGGGCCGTTCGGCTCGCCGGTCGGCGCATTGCGGCCGGTGCCGACGTTCACGTCGACGAGCGTCGGCGGCGTCGTGATCCCGAGCCCGCGGAAATACTGCTGGATGTCGGCCGCGCGATAGCCGCCGCCGAGCTCGACGATCGCGATGCATTGCCCGGCGCCGTCGCCGGCCGGAAAGTCGTACAGCGACGCAAGCTGGATCGGCGTGAACGTGACGGCCGCCGCGCCGCCCGCCGGCTTGAACGGCGGACGGAAGCGGAAGTGCGGCCGCGCCTGCGGCCGGCTGTCGAGGCCGAGCACGGCCGTCACCGCATCGCCGATATCGTCGGGCAACACGATCGGGCCCGAGCGGCCGCGATACTGGCCGATCGACCGATGCTCGAAACGTTCGAGCTTCACGCTGAACGCGGCTTCGAACTGCGCGATCGTGCCGGACAGCACGACGACGCTTTCGACCGGATCGACGCGATCGACCGTCAGTTGATGACGGTGCGCGAAGTCCTCGGTCTTGCGGATATCGTCGGGATTGGCGGAGAAACGCTGCGCGAATGCGTCGCGCGACAGCGGTTTCGCGCCGGCGTCGCCGGTGGCGAGTTGGTGGACCAATGCATCGAGTTGCCCTTCTTCCTGCCGCCGCAACATGATCGTGACGTGGATGCGTTCTGCCGGATCGCACTGGCCGAGACACTTGGACTCGGCGACGATACGGGGTTCACGGTCGGCTTGAAGCTGCCTTGCCATGTTCAGACCCTCCTTGGTACCGCGTTGCACGGAACAGCCAGGAAATCGGACATAGCCTGCGGAAGACGGTTCCGTTCGGTCGGTCGATTCGCGACGGCGCATTTGCGACGGCGCGAAGTTAGAGGAAGTTTAGAACAGTCAGACGATTTGCGCGCACGCCCTTCTACGGCAACGCGCACGCGGGAAGGCCGGCATGGCGCGCGGCCCACAGGATTCGCACACGGCTTGCCCGCGCGGCCGCTCGATTCGCGCGGCAGCGGCAGCGGCAGCCATGCGGCGGCAATGCTCAGTCCATCGACAACCGCAGCGCAAAACCGATCAACGCGGCGGAAAAGGTCCAGCGCTGCACCGTCTGCGCGAGCGGATGCGCGCGCATCCACGCCGCGATGCGCGACGCGCCGAACACGCACGCGAGGTCGAAACACACGCCGGCCGCCACCAGCAGCGCGCCGAGCTCGAACATCTGCCAGACGACCGGCCCGGCCTCGGGCCGCACGAACTGCGGCAGCAGCACCGAGCAGAACAGCAGCGCCTTCGGGTTCAGCAGGTTGGTCAGCAGCCCCTTCACGAACGACTGCCGCAGTTCGCCCGCCGCCGCGTCGCCGTCGCCGAGCGCGAACACCGGCGAGCGGAACACCTGGATCGCGACATACGCGAGATAGAGCGCGCCGCCGTAGCGGATCACCTCGTAGAGCCAGGGCGCGCTGCGAATCAGCGCCGCGACCCCGCACGCCGACAGCGTCACGTGCGCGGTGCGCGAGAGCGACAGGCCGGCCGCCGCGGCCATCCCCGGCCGCACGCCGCGGCCGATGCTGGTCTGCAGCACGAGCGCCATGTCGGGCCCCGGCACCGCGTAAATGGCCGCCAGCGCGGCGAGATAAATCAACAGCAAATGCGTGGAAATCATGGTCTGCCCCCGTCCTTCAATGACGATATGTTGCCGTTGAAGGCGGAGGGATTATTGGCCATATTTGGCTCAAGAATGGCGATTCATAGGGGAATCCGCCACAATAATGAAATCACGACAAGGATTCCGCCAACATGACCGACCTCGACAAAACCGACCGCGCGATCCTCGCCGCGGTGCAACGCGACGGCCGCCTGCCGATCGCGCGGCTCGCCGAATCCCTCGGCCTGTCCGAGACGCCGTGCGCACGGCGCCTGAAACGTCTCGAAAACGACGGCTACATCGAGCGCTATCGCGCGCAGTTGTCGCGCCAGGCGCTGGGCTTCGGCGTGGTCGCGTTCGTGCTCGTGCGGTTCGCGACGCACGACCGCAAGGTCGCCGACCGGTTCGAACGGGAAGTGCTCGGCATCGAGCGGATCCTCGCGTGCCACAACGTCGCGGGCACGGCCGACTACCTGCTGCAGGTGGTTGCGCGCGATCTCGACGACTACGGCACGTTCTTGCGGGAGTCGCTGCGGATGCTGCCGGGCGTGACGTCGATCGAATCGGCGCTGTCGCTGCGCGAGGTGAAGCACGACGCCGGGTTGCCGGTGCCGTGATGCACGCCGGGCCGGCAAGCCGGCCGCGCGTAACGCTTGTTCACGGTGTCGGCCACGCCGGCGTCACACCACGTCGGGCGACTGATGCGCGCGCTCGAGATCCTCGAGAAACGCTTCGACGACCGGATCGCCGCGCCCGTCGCGCGCCACGACCATGTGGAACGTGACCTCGTAGTGCAGTCGATCCGGATTGAGCGGCGCGAGCAGCCCTTGCGCGACATACGGCGCCGCGAAGTGCTGCGGCAGGTAGCCGAGGTGATGACCGGACAGGATCAGCAGCGCGACGGCCTCCATGTTGTCGGCGGTCGCGGTCACGCGATCGGGCGTCGTCGACATCTGCGCCTCCGGCAGCGGATACGAGCGCCACGCCCACTCGAAGCCGGCGACGTCGGCCGGCGTCAGCGTGCCGGCGCGTTCGAACAGCGGATGGCCGCGGCCGCAGTACGCGATCTGCCGCTCGATGAACAGCGGCGTGTAATGCAGCGTCGGCACGCGATGCCAGAAATAGCCGACCGCGATCTGGATCTCGTTGCTCAGCAGCTTTTCCTCGAGATCGCCGGGCGCGCGCACCGAAATCGAGAAGCGCACGGCCTCGTCGCGGGTGCGGAACGCGGCGATCGCCTCGGCGATCCGTGCGTTCTGGCTGACCGGCGTATGGCCGATCAGGCCGATGTTCAGCGTGCCGACCAGTTGGCGATCCATGTGCCGCGCGGCCATCCCGAATTCGTCGAGCGCCGCGAGCAGCTTGCGGCTCATCGCATGGAACCGCTCGCCCTTCGGCGTGAGCCGGAAGCCGCTGCGGCCGCGCTCGCAGAGCCGGTAGCCGAGCCGCGTCTCGAGCGACGACAGCTGCGCGCTGATCGTCGACTGGCCGACGTTCAGCACCGTCTGCGCGGCCGACACGCCGCCCGCGTCCGTGACCGCGAGAAACACGCGGATCAACCGCAGATCGAGGGTCGACAGATTCCCCAGCACGTTCATCCCCTTCCATACATCGATGAAGATCGATGTTTACGTCGATATCTTCGCATTCTTCTTTCCCGGCGGAGCGCGTAAAACTGTGCGCCAGGCCGCGTCGCATGATACGGCACCCCCACACCGGAAGAGACGACCCCATGAACGAACCCATCCATTTCCAGCCGCTCGGCGGCAATGAAATGCCGCGCAGCGGCGGCATCGCGACGATGATGCGCCTGCCGCACGTGTCGAGCGCCGAAGGCCTCGACGCCTGTTTCGTCGGCGTGCCGTTCGATCTCGGCACGTCCAACCGCACCGGCGCGCGCTTCGGCCCGCGCCAGATCCGCACCGAATCCGTGCTGCTGCGCCCGTACAACATGGCCACGCGCGCGGCCCCCTTCGATTCGCTGCAGATCGCCGACATCGGCGACGTCGCAATCAACCCGTACAACCTGCACGATTCGATCGCCCGCATCGAGGCCGCGTACGACGCGATTCTCGAGCACGACTGCAAGCCGATCACGCTCGGCGGCGACCACACGATCGCGCTGCCGATCCTGCGCGCGATCCACCGCAAGCACGGCAAGGTTGCATTGATCCACGTCGATGCACACGCCGACGTGAACGACACGATGATGGGCGAAAAGATCGCGCACGGCACGCCGTTCCGCCGCGCGGTCGAGGAAGGGCTGCTGCACGGCGACAAGGTCACGCAGATCGGCCTGCGCGGCACCGGCTACGCGGCCGAGGATTTCGACTGGTGCCGCGAGCAGGGCTTCCGCGTGGTCCAGGCCGAGGCATGCTGGAACAAGTCGCTCGCGCCGCTGATGGACGAAGTGCGCGCGCGCATCGGCGACACGCCCGTCTACATCACGTTCGACATCGACGGCATCGACCCGGCCTACGCGCCGGGCACCGGCACGCCGGAAATCGCGGGCCTCACGGTGCCGCAGGCGCTCGAGATCATCCGCGGCGCGAAGGGGCTGAACATCGTCGGCTGCGATCTCGTCGAAGTCGCGCCGCCGTACGACCCGTTCGGCACCACGGCGCTGCTCGGCGCGAACCTCGCGTACGAGCTGCTGTGCGTGCTGCCGGGCGTCGCGTATCGCGACTGATCCCGGCGCCGCCACTATTCCAAATCAGAGGATTCCAGAGGAGCACACATAAAGATGGGGACTTCCGTCAAGCAACCGAAGCGGGCGGCGCTCGCTTCGTTCGTCGGCACCACGATCGAGTGGTACGACTTCTATAGTTATGCGACCGCCGCCGCCATCGTGTTCGGGCCGCTGTTCTTTCCCGGCGAAAACCGCTTCATCAGCCTGCTCGCGTCGTTCGGCTCGTTCGCGGTCGGCTTCTTCGCGCGGCCGCTCGGCGGCGTGATGTTCGGCTATCTCGGCGACCGCTTCGGCCGCAAGCGCTCGCTGCTCGCGACGCTGATGCTGATGGCCGTGTCGACGGTCGCGATCGGCCTGCTGCCCACGCATGCGCAAGCCGGCGTGATCGCACCGATCCTGCTCGTGCTGATGCGCGTGCTGCAGGGCATCGCGGTTGGCGGCGAATGGGGCGGCGCGGTGCTGCTGGCCGGCGAGCATGCGCCCGAAGGCAAGCGCACGTTCTTCGCGTCGTTCGCGCAGTTGGGCAGCGCGAGCGGCCTGATCCTGTCGATGCTCGCGTTCGGCGCGATCAGCACGCTGTCGAAGGACGACATGATGAGCTGGGGCTGGCGCGTGCCGTTCCTCGCGAGTTCCGTGCTGCTGATCGTCGGCTTCGTGATCCGCGCGAGCGTGTCGGAATCCCCCGAGTTCGAGGAAGTCAAGAGGAACGGCGACATCGCGCAAAAACCGCTACGCGAAGCGCTCAAGGTCTGGCCGCTGCTGCTGCTCGCGATCGGCGCGAACGTGTACGGGATCGCCGGCGTGTATTTCAGCAACATCTTCATGATCAGCTACGCGACGCAATTCCTGTCGCTCGACCGGTCGATGGTGCTGCATTGCATGACGATCGTCGCGGTGCTGCAGTTCGTCGTGCAGCTCGCGGCCGCGTTCCTCGCGCAGCGCTTCGGCACCACGCGCGTGCTGCTGATCACCGGCGCCTGGGCGATGATCGTCCCGTTCGTGATGCTGCCGCTCGTGCACCTGGGCACGCCGGTGTCGATCACGGTCGGCGTCGGCCTCGCGACGCTCGCGGAATCCGGCTACTACTCGGTCGTCGCGGGCTTCGTCAGCGGCATCTTCGTCGCGCGGATCCGCTATACGGCGATCTCGATCGCGTATCAGGTATGCGGCGCGCTCGCCGGCGGCCTCACGCCGCTGGTTGCGACCATCATCGCGCAGAACACCGCGCCGCAATGGTGGCCGCTCGCGCTCCAGTACACGAGCGCCGCCGTGCTGTCGTCGCTGTGCGTGTGGCTGATCTCGCGCCGTGTCAGCATCGACGACACGGGCGCGCCCGGCAAGACGGACGAGGCGCTGCCGCGCGGCACGCGCGCCGCGTAACTTGACCTCACGCAACGGGCAAGCGACATCGCCTGCCCGTCTGCATGGGACATCCGGCTGCACGCCGCAACGCCCTCGCCTCTTCCCGAACATTCATGACGACAAGCGGCCCGCACATGCGGGCCGCAAGTATGCCGCCCGATCATCGACCGCGACGGCCCGCGCGCAGCGTTCGCGCTACCGCACCTGGCTACGCAGCGTCTTCGCGGCGGCCACCATGTTCGTCAGCGCCGGAATCACTTCCGCCCACTGGCGCGTCTTCAGCCCGCAGTCCGGGTTCACCCACAGACGTTCCGCCGGAATCCGCTCGGCCGCCTTCTTCATCAGCCCGACGATGTGATCCTGCGTCGGGATGTTCGGCGAATGGATGTCGTACACGCCCGGCCCGATTTCGTTCGGATACTTGAAGGTGTCGAACGCATCGAGCAACTCCATGTCCGAGCGCGACGTCTCGATCGTGATCACGTCCGCGTCCATGTCGGCGATCGACGCGAGGATGTCGTTGAACTCCGAATAGCACATGTGCGTGTGGATCTGCGTATCGTCCTGCACGCCGTTCGCGGCGATGCGGAACGACTCGACCGCCCACGTCAGATAGTCGCTCCATTGCGCGCGGCGCAGCGGCAGCCCTTCGCGCAGCGCCGCTTCGTCGATCTGGATCACGCGCACGCCGGCCTTCTCGAGATCGAGCACTTCGTCGCGGATCGCGAGCGCCAACTGGTAGCACGATACCGAGCGCGGCTGGTCGTCGCGCACGAACGACCAGTTCAGGATCGTCACGGGGCCGGTCAGCATGCCCTTCATCGGCTTGTCCGTCAGCGACTGCGCATAAGCGATCCATTCGACCGTCATCGCCTTCGGACGGCTGATGTCGCCGAACAGGATCGGCGGCTTCACGCAGCGCGAACCGTACGACTGCACCCAGCCGAACTGGCTGAACGCATAGCCGTCGAGCTGTTCGCCGAAGTATTCGACCATGTCGTTGCGCTCGGCTTCGCCATGCACGAGCACGTCGAGTTCGAGCGATTCCTGTTCGCGCACGCTGCGTTCGATCTCGGCCCGCATCGCCGCGCGATAGCCGGCTTCATCCAGCGCGCCGGCCTTGAACCGGCTGCGCGCCTGGCGGATTTCGGCGGTCTGCGGGAACGAGCCGATCGTCGTCGTCGGGAACGCCGGCAGGTTCAGGCGCGTCGACTGCTTCGACGCACGCTGCGCATAGGGGCTCGCGCGGTTGCCGAGCGGCGCGTCGATGCGCGCGACCGCGGCCTTCACCGCCGGGTTGTTCACGCGCGGCGAGCGGCGGCGCGACTCGATCGCGGCGGTATTCGCGGCGAGCGCATCGGCCACCTTGTCGCGGCCTTCGTTCAATGCGGTCGCAAGCACCTTCAACTCGTCGAGCTTCTGCAGCGCGAACGCGAGCCACGAGCGGATTTCCGCATCGAGCGTCTCCTCGCTCGCGAGATCGACCGGCACGTGCAGCAGCGAGCACGACGGCGCAAGCCACAGGCGGTCGCCCAGCTGCTTCGCGAGCGGCTCGAGCCAGTCGAGCGCGGCGGTCAGGTCGGTCTTCCAGATGTTGCGGCCGTTGATCGCGCCCACCGACAGCACGCGCTCCGGCGGCAGTTCGCGCACCAGCGCGTCGACTTCGTCGCGTGCGTTGATCGCGTCGACATGCAGGCCGTCGACCGGCAGCGACGCCGCGAGCGTCAGGTTGTCCTGAAGCTGGCCGAAGTACGTGGCGAGCAACAGCTTGATGCGGCGCGTTTCCAGTGCCGCATACGCGGTGCGAAATGCGTCGCGCCATTCGGCGTCGAGTTCGGTCACGAGGATCGGCTCGTCGATCTGTACCCATTCGACGCCCTGCGCGGTCAGCGTGTCGAGCAGCGCGCCGTACACCGGCAGCAGCTTCGGCAGCAGCGCGAGGCGATCGGAAGCGTCCTTCGCCTTGCCGAGCCACAGGTACGTGACGGGGCCGAGAATCACCGGTTTCGCATGCACGCCCTGCGCGTTCGCTTCGGCGAGTTGCTGGAGCAGACGCGACGGATCCAGCGAGAAATTCGTGTCCGCATGGAATTCCGGCACGATGTAGTGGTAATTCGTGTCGAACCACTTCGTCATTTCACCGGCGGCGACCCCGCCGCAGCATGCCGCATGCTCCTCCGCCGACTGCGCCGAACGGCCGCGTGCGACGCGGAAAGTGTTGTCGAGCGCATCGCCGTGGAAGTCCTGCACGCGCTTCGGCAGGTTGCCGAGCGTGAAGCTCATGTCGAGCACCTGGTCGTAGAACGCGAAGTCGCCGATCGGCGCGAGATCGAGATCGCGCTGCTCGTGCCAGTGGCGCCGGCGCAGTTCGGCGCCGAGCGCCTTCAGTTCGTCGCGCGACGATTCGCCCTTCCAGTAGCGTTCGAGACCGAACTTGAGTTCGCGCTTCGCGCCGATGCGCGGAAAACCGAGATTGTGTGTCGTGACCATGAAGCTGCCGTCCAGAAGAAAGTGTCGATCCGGCAGCCATCATAGGGATTTCAAACCATGAAATAAAATGGCATTATTTCATTCATCCATTAACATTTTTCATGCGCCCTCGGATGCACACGATCCATGCTGGAACGATTCCACCTCGTCGTCATACGTGAAGTCGAGCGCCAGGGCTCGCTGACCGCGGCGGCCCATGCGCTGCACCTCACGCAATCGGCACTCAGCCATACCGTCAGGAAAATCGAACAGCAGCTCGGCACGCCGATCTGGGACCGCGAAGGCCGCGGCCTGCGGCTCACGCAGGGCGGGCAGTATCTGCTGAAGCTGGCGAACCGGCTGTTGCCGCAATTCGAGCTCGCCGAGGAGCGGATGAAGCAGTACGCGAAGGGCGAGCGCGGCACGCTGCGCATCGGGATGGAGTGCCACCCGTGTTACCAGTGGCTGCTGAAGGTCGTGTCGCCGTACCTGTCGCGCTGGCCCGACGTCGACGTGGACGTGAAGCAGCGCTTCCAGTTCGGCGGCATCGGCGCGCTGTTCGGTTACGACATCGACGTGCTCGTCACGCCCGATCCGCTGAACAAGCCGGGGCTGCGCTTCGATCCCGTGTTCGACTACGAACAGGTGCTGGTGGTCGCGGATTCGCACCGGTTCGCGAATGCCGATTACGTGACGCCCGAGCAACTGACCGACGAGATCCTGATCACGTACCCTGTCGAAACCGATCGGCTCGACATCTACAACCAGTTCCTGACGCCAGCCGGCATCGTGCCGAGGCGGCACAAGTCGATCGAGACGACCGACATCATGCTGCAGATGGTGGCGAGCGGGCGCGGGGTGGCCGCGCTGCCGCGATGGCTGGCCGACGAGTACGCGGACCGGATGCCCGTCGTGCCGGTCAAGCTCGGCAAGCAGGGCATCGCGAAGCAGATCTTCCTCGGCATCCGCGAAGCGGACGCAGCGATCGACTATCTGGCCGCGTTCGTCGCGCTGGCGCGCGAATCGACGTGGAGCGCGCCGCGCATGCTGCGCTAGGCGGGCCCGGTTGCCCCGCGCGTCAGGCGGCGCGCATGCCGGCGCGTTCGCCGCGCTCGACCCATGCGCCGAACAGCAGGCCGATCGTCGTCCACATGATCACCTGCATGCCGATGGCCGCGACGCGAAACTTCCACAGCAAGGCCGCCGGGAAATCGGCCGGCAGCTCGCTGACCGACGGCAGCCCGATCTGCACGGCCGCGATGATCGCGACGAACACGAGCCCGGCGACGATCGACGCGTTCCACTGGCCGAGCTTCGCCAGCAGATGGCGGCGCACACCGACCGAGAACACCATCGTCGCAACCGAAATCGCGATCATCAGGAAGAACAGACCCGTGCGATAGCCGATCGTGTCGGGGTCGCCGACCGACGGCGGATTGGCCGGATACTTGAGGTTCGGCACGATCACGAGCGCGACGAACGCCGCCAGCGCGAGCCACGCGGCCAGCGGCCGTGCCGGCAGGCGGCTGCCGCGCCCGTACGCATACGCGAAGACCAGCGAGAACAGCCCGCCGAATGCCGCGCCGTAGGTCACGACGCCCGTCAGCAGCCCGATGCCGGCCTGCGTGTGGCGGCTGACCAGCTCGGGTTCCGGCGCCTCGCCTTGCGCGGCGGCGTTTTTTTCTTCGAGGGAGATCGCCTGATCGACTTGCGGTTCGCCGACGATCCTGGCGAAACCGAACGTGAGGAGGCCCGCGGCGATGCCTGCGAGCATCCCGCGCATGAGCAGCTTTCCGACCATCGTAGGCTCCGCGTCAGTGGCAGGGAAAGCCGAGCAGATGGCGGCCGTCGTGGACGAATTCGTGTACGACCATGCCCGGCACGAGCGACGTCGCGCCCTGTTCCGCCCCGACGAAATACAGGGCGAGCAGCAGGATCAGGCCGACGAACACGGCCCAGGGCAACAGCTCGCGGACGGGGATGGGTGCCGGCACGACCGCCGGCTTCAGCACTGCTTCGCTCATGGATGCACCTCAGGGGAATCGCGCCCCGACAAATGATGGATGGGTACGAAGGCAGGTCTGGCTTCCGGGATCGTCGATTCCCCGGTTACAGTGGCGCGACCGCGCCGGAATTGCACCGGCTTCCACGCTTCGTATCGGGCGAATTGTACGCGCGAACGTTCGCGTATTGAAGCGATGACACACGGGTCGGCGCGCCCCGCTCCGGATCATCCGACACCGACATGACCATGCCTGCCTCGCTCTGCCTGATCGCACACGCATCGACCCGCGCGATGCGCACCGGCACGTTTCCCGACGATGACCCGCTCGACGCGCACGGCCTCGCCGAAGCCGCCGCGCTGCGCGGCCGGTGGACGGGCGTTGCCGGCTCGCGCGTGCTGTGCAGCCCGGCACGCTGCGCAACGCAGACCGCCGAGGCGCTCGGGCTGCACGCCGACATCGACGCCGCGCTGCGCGACATCGACTACGGCAACTGGCGCGGCAAACGGCTGCACGATCTCGCGCGCGACGTGCCCGACGAACTGGCCGTGTGGATCGGCACGCCGTCCGCGTCGCCGCATCGCGGCGAATCGTTCGACGCCGCCGCGCATCGGGTCGGCACATGGTTGGACGGATTGCCGCGTGATCGCGACGTCGTCGCGATCACGCATGCGCCGATCGTCCGCGCGGCCATCGCGCACGTGCGGCGGATGAGCCTCGAAGCGGCCGCGCGTCTCGACGTCGCGCCGCTGTCGCGCACGACGTTCGTCGCGTCGCCGGGCGGCTGGACGTTGGCCGCGACGGCCGACGACGTGCGCGACACCCGCGCGTAAACCGCTGTCGTGTTCACTATGTGAGCCGACGATGCGAGCCCCGCGCTTCGCAGGCAGCCGCTCGCCTTACATCTCTGTAAGACACGCCGTTCGTCATCCCGACTGTCATCAAACTGACTGCTAGCCGCGGCTAGGATCGGACGCGGTTCCCTCACGAGATGCCGTCATGAATCAACCTGCTTCATCCGCCCCGAACAATCCGGGCTCCGTCGCACGCACCCGGCAGATCGGCTATGCCGCGTTCGTGCTGGTGCTCGTGCTCGGCGCCGTCTATATCGCCACGCACCTGGTCGACGATCTGGCACCGGTCCGCGAAGGGACGCTGTTCCCGTACCTGCTGCTCGGCGCCGCGCTGCTGATCGCGCTCGGCTTCGAATTCGTCAACGGCTTCCACGACACCGCGAATGCGGTCGCGACCGTGATCTATACGCACTCGCTGACGCCGAACGTCGCGGTGATCTGGTCGGGCATGTGGAACTTCCTCGGCGTGATGGTCTCGAGCGGTGCCGTCGCGTTCGGCATCCTGCAGTTGCTGCCGGTCGAGCTGATCCTGCAGGTCGGCAGCGGCTCGGGCTTCGCGATGGTGTTCGCGCTGCTGATCGCCGCGATCGTCTGGAACCTCGCGACCTGGTATTTCGGGTTGCCGTCGTCGAGCTCGCATACGCTGATCGGGTCGATCATCGGCGTCGGGCTGATGAACCAGCTGATGCACGGGCCATCCGGCACGAGCGGCGTCGACTGGGGTCAGGCGCTCGGCGTCGGCAAGTCGCTGCTGTTCTCGCCGATCGTCGGCTTCCTGTGTGCGTCGCTGCTGCTGCTCGTGCTGAAGGCCGTCGTGCGAATTCCCGAGCTGTACAAGGAACCGCCGAAGGACCAGCCGCCGCCGTTCTGGATTCGCTGCCTGCTGATCCTGACTTGCACCGGCGTGTCGTTCGCACACGGGTCGAACGACGGGCAGAAAGGGATGGGCCTCATCATGTTGATCCTGATCGGCACGGTGCCCACCGCGTATGCGCTGAACAAGGCCGTCACGCCGGCCGAATCGCAGACCTTCGTCGCGGTCGCGAGCCAGGCGGCCGCGACGTTCGGCAAGTACACAAACGGCGTCGCGCCGTCCGCGAACCCGCGCGCCGATGTCGAACACTACGTGCAGCACCGTGAACTGACGCCCGCCGTGCTGCCGGCCGTCGCGCAGTTGTCCACGTCGCTCGCGACCGCCGTCGGCGCATCGGGCTCGATGGCGGCCGTGCCGCAGCGCGACGTCGACAACGTGCGCAACACGATGTATCTGGTGTCCGAGGCCATTCGTCTGATGGAGAAGTCGGGCCAGCCCGCGTTCGCCGCCGACGACAAGCTCGCGATCGACAACTATCGCAAACAGCTCGACCACGCGACGAAGTTCATTCCGACGTGGGTGAAGGTCGCCGTCGCGATCGCGCTGGGTCTCGGCACGATGGTCGGCTGGAAGCGGATCGTCGTGACCGTGGGCGAAAAAATCGGCAAGCAGCATCTGACGTACGGACAGGGCGCATCGGCCGAACTGGTCGCGATGCTGACGATCGGCGCCGCCGACATGTACGGGCTGCCCGTGTCGACGACTCACGTGCTGTCGTCGGGTGTCGCGGGCACGATGGCGGCGAACGGCTCCGGGCTGCAATGGAGCACGGTGCGCAGCCTCGTTCTCGCATGGGTGCTGACGCTGCCGGCGTCGATCGCGCTCGCGGGAGGGCTTTACTGGCTGTTCCGGTCGCTGGCCTGATCATGGACGCGGCGGGTGGCAGGCGATAGCCGGCTACCCGCCGCCGCGGTAGGTTGGGCTTGGCGCTTCTCGGCTTCTCCGCTTCCCTCTCCGCTCCGGCCCGTCGGCACATTCAGTGTGTCGATGCCGCGCTTCAACGTTCCCCCGTTTCCTGGCCGGAATTAAAGCGCAAGATCTGGAGCGTGCCGGCGCCCGGACGCCGCTAGACTGGGTTCATCAACTTTCATCGTGGATTCGACCGTGCGCGACCGCACGGCGCCACACCGCCGATGCCCCGAGGTACGCCCGTGAACATTGCCGATCTGCACCCTGCCGTCGAACCGCTGGACATCGCGCAACGCGTCGACTCCCTCGACTGGCCGAGCGTCGGCGCCGACCTCGATCGCTACGGATGCGCCCACGTGCCGGGCCTGATGTCGGCAAGCGAGTGCGACGCGCTCGCGTCGCTCTATCCGCACGATGCGCTCTATCGTTCACGCGTCGTGATGGCTCGGCACGGCTTTGGCCGCGGCGAGTACAAGTATTTCGCGTATCCGCTGCCAGCGGTCATCGCCGAGCTGCGTACGACGATCTACCCGCATCTCGCGCCGATCGCGAATCGCTGGAACCAGGCGCTGGGGATCGACGTCCGTTATCCAAAAGACCATGTGGCGTTCCTCGATCGTTGTCACGCGGCGGGACAGACGCGACCGACGCCGCTGATCCTGCAATACGGCGCCGACGACTACAACTGCCTCCACCAGGACCTGTATGGCGAGCACGTGTTTCCGCTGCAGGTCGCGATTCTGCTGTCGGCGCCGGGCCGCGATTTCAGTGGTGGGGAATTCGTGTTGACGGAACAGCGACCCCGCATGCAGTCGCGTGCGGACGTGGTGCCGCTCACGCAAGGCGACGCAGTGATCTTCGCGGTACACGGCCGGCCCGTGCAGGGAACCCGCGGCGTCTATCGCGTCAACCTGCGGCACGGTGTGAGCCGGATCCGAAGCGGCCACCGCCATACGGTCGGCATCATCTTCCATGACGCGCAGTAGCGGGAGCCGGGATTGCTTGACGGTCAGCGCAATCAGGCGCTGCTGCCGCGCCGCGTATCGCATTCATGCTCGTCTCGGCACCGCATGCCGTCGCCAGGAAAGCGCTCCAACCGGGCATGACCGGCCGGAACGCCGCTCGCCCGCGGCGACCCAAGACCGACTGCGCTGACCATCAAGCGAACGCGGCCGCAACGAATCAGCGCTCCCGGTAAGCGCCGCAAAACATGCACACTCACCTGTCGCCCGCCGATTCGATTGGCAGTCCAGCCTATCCTCGTGCGACGCTGGCCCGCAGCCGGTCGCCGGCATCGGAAGCCAGCCGGGCGTAGCCCGGCAACGTCAGTAGCGCGAGCACGCCCGCCGCGACGAAGGCCCAACGGAAATCGTCGAGCACGTAGTGCATGCCGGCAGCATCGCCGCGCACCAAAGCGGCGAGCCGCAACGACAATGCACCGAACGCGATCCCCATTCCGATCGTCATCTGCTGCGCGGCGCTCCACAGCGTGCTGGCCGCGCTCGTCTGCTGAGCCGGGATGTCTGCATACGCCAGTGTCGCGAGCGTCGTGAACTGCATCGACCGCGTGAGCCCGTAAACGAATACGACGAGCAGCGTGATCGCCAGCGGCGTCGATGCGGTCAGCCAGCCGCATGCGATCGTGAAAATGCCGACGATCGTTACGTCGATGAGCGCAACGCGCCGAAAGCCGTAACGGTCGAGGATCCACGACGTGCCCGCCTTCATCCCGAGATTGCCGAGCGCGCTCGCGAGCAGCAGCAGCCCTGACTGGAACGGCGACAGTCCGAAACCGATCTGGAACAGCAGCGGCAGCAGATACGGGACGGCGTTGATCGCCATCCGCGTGATCGAGCCGGTGATGACCGTCACCGAGAATGTCGGCACCTTCAGCGTCGTGAAATCGAGCAGCGGAGGCGCGCAGCGTCGCGCATGCAACCATGCGGCGATGCCGAACAGCACGCTTGTGCCCACCAGGGCACCCGCGCGCGTGAAGTCGACATCCTGCTGTCCGGCCGCTTCGGTGCCGATCAGCAGGCAGGTCAATGCGCCGCCAGCCAGCACGAAGCCTCCCCAGTCGAGCGGCCGTTGCTCGTCGGCCCGCGTATTCCGGACGATCAGCCAGGTACAAACGAGCGCGGCCAGGCCGAACGGGACGTTCAACAGGAAGATCCATCGCCACGACGCGTAGGTGGTGATGAAGCCGCCGATCGGCGGCCCGACGACGGGCGCGACGATGCCCGGCCACGTGATCGTCGCGATCGCACGCATCAGCTTCGCCTTCTCGGTACTGCGCACGACGATCATCCGCCCGACCGGCACCATCATCGCCCCGCCGACACCCTGCAGCAGTCGGGCAGCCGTGAACGACATCACGCCTTCGGACAGCCCGCATAGCACCGACGCGCCGGTAAAGACGATGATCGCGCTCGCGAAGACGGTGCGCGAACCATAGCGATCCGCGATCCAGCCGCTGATCGGAATGAACACCGCCAGCGCCAGCATATAGGCCGTCATCCCGAGACTCAGTGCATTCGGCCCGACGCCGAACGAGCGCGCCATTTGCGGCAGCGCGGTCGCGATCACGGTGGTGTCGAGATACTCCATGAAGAACGTCGCGGCGACGAGATACGGCAAGAAGTCGGTCGTCCGACCTCTTTGGGCGGGGCTGTCAGTCATGAACGATGCGGGAGACGGAATGCAAAAAGCGCCGATCGCCGGCGGATGCAGGCAAGTACCGGGAATCGGGACGAACGGTGATATTACCCCGAAGGGCTTGCTCCCCGCTCTGCCGAACATGTCGCGCGAATGAACTTTATGCGCATAGATCTTTATGATGATTTCGCGCGGCGTGAGCGGAGTGACGCGGATGACACGGCGCCTAGAAGAACGGGTAGAGGCGCGGATTTTTCGCCAGAAAGCCGTATTTATCGATCATTGTCGACCAACATCGCTCATTACGGCCATCACAACATCATCATTGGATGCGTGGCGTTGGCTGAACGGATGGTACGGTCAGTGGAAGGAGGAGCCGGGAGATTCCGGACGGTACAACAGCAGAGTATTCGAGCACGGCAGAGCACTAAAGGAGGGGCTCGATGCTGCGATGATTTGCGTCAGGGCAAGCCGACGGACGTAGCCTCGGTAACGCTTCGCTGCGCGCTTTTTAGGACGCTGAAATGCAAAAACCCCCGCCTGGTCGGGCGGGGGTTTCTGACTTGAGGGAGCCTGACGATTACCTACTTTCACACGGGAATCCGCACTATCATCGGCGTAGAGTCGTTTCACGGTCCTGTTCGGGATGGGAAGGGGTGGGACCGACTCGCTATGGTCATCAGGCAAAGGGGG
>NZ_JAUJPV010000021.1:0-139641 GCF_030481585.1 Burkholderia sp. AU45388
CCTGGCCGCCCGCGATCACGATCTCCGCGTCGCCCGCGACGATCGCGTTCGCCGCCAGCATCACGGCCTTCAGGCCCGAGCCGCACACCTTGTTGATCGTCATGCCCGGCACGGCGCTCGGCAGCCCCGCCTTGATCAGCGACTGCCGCGCCGGGTTCTGCCCGGAGCCGGCCGTCAGCACCTGGCCCATGATCACTTCGCTGACCTGCTCGGGCTTCACGCCCGAGCGCTCCAGCACCGCGCGGATCACCGTCGCGCCCAGTTCCGGCGCCGCGAACTTCGCGAGCGAGCCGCCGAATTTGCCGACCGCGGTCCGCGCGGCCGATACGATCACTACATCCGTCATGTTCAGTTCCTGCATCGAAATCAGTTCGTCGTGGTGACGCCGGCACGAGGCGGTTGCACATGGCGACGGCGTGCGTCGGGCCACCCGCCGCGATCGCGGTCGCACGCCGCCGTACTAGCGGGCGACCTCCGTTCGCATGGACGGCACGGCACACCGCGGCACGGGCAACCGTGCACGGGCGTCTTGCGGCGAACCGGACGTTTGCCGGACCCGCGCGGCACACGCGGCGTCCGGCGCCATCCGGCGCCGATCAATCGTGTCGCGCCTGCGCGCGACACGCATTCACGCGCGCATTTATGCGATTACGCAGCCGATTCGCGCGCAGCCGCTGCGTCCTTGCGGGCGGCGGCCGCCGTCTGCTTCGCGCCGCGCGCGGCCGTTTCGCCGACCGCATCGAAGCCGCTCTGCGCCGCCTGAATCGCCTGCCCCGTCGCCGCGCGCACGGAATCGGCCGCGGCGCTCGCCGCGGACAGCGCCGAATTCAGCGCGGCCACCACGGGCGCCGAGCCGGCCGGCGCATGCTTCGACAGTTCGCCGAGCACGTCCTTCAGGCGTTTGTCGTTCTGTTCGTACTGCGCCTGCGCGACCTTCGCCCATTCGGACTGCGTCGACACCGCGATGTCGAACAGATGGCGGCCGTACGACACGACCTTGCCGGCCGCTTCCTGCGGCGCCGCGACCTGCTGCGCGAAGCCCGCCGCCGGGTTGTTGCTGTTGAATGCGTTCTTCAGCTTGTCCTCGTATTCCTCGAGCGCCGTCCGGGCCGCTTGCAGGTTGAGTTCGACGACAGCCTCGAAACCTTGGATCGCCGGACGGGCGACCGCGAACCACGCGGCGATACCGGATTGATAATCGGCGGCGAGTTTTTCGGGGGCAAATACGGACATCGGGCACGCTCCTGTTGGCAATGCGAGAGACAAACGTAAAGAAAAACGGAAGCTTGATCGACAGTCGCTTCCTTATTGGCAACCCGTCGCCTGGCTGGGCGCGGGAAGTTGAAGGAAGCCATTCTAGATCGATTAATTGTCAATTAAATGGCATTAATGATAAGTATAAACCCTTATTACCCTTTGAGGCGACCGCCGAGCCTCGGGCACGCGCCGAAATATCAGACAGGATATCGCCCGCTCCGACCGGCAATGCCTTTTTACCTTTTTACAGCATACCGCATCATGACCCCGAGCAACATTTACCCACTCATTATTCTGTTTATTAGAAAACCGGCCTGCATTGAAACGCAGCGAACGCCCATGTAATCGTTTTTCGGGATTTATTATGAAATCGTTTCCGGTATTATTAATAACGGAATCAATGATCGGAAGAATCATGGGCTGCGATAAAAACAAGGCCGCTTGAAGCGGCCTCGGTCGATGCGGGCAGATGCGGGCTCAGCCGGCCAGTTCGCGATGCAGCGCGCGGAACTCCTGCGCGAGCTTGTGCGCCGGCTCGAGATGGATCACCGGCGTCGACTGCTGATGCGATTCGCGGATCTTCACCGATGCGGACAACCGCGACGCGAGCACCGGCAGCCCTTCGTCGACGAGCTCGTCGACCAGCCTCTGCGGCAGGCTCGCGCGCGGCTGGAACTGGTTGATGACGATCCCTTCCACTTCGAGCGCCGCGTTGTGGTCCTGCTGGATTTCCTTCACGTTCTCGAGCAGCGTGTACAGCGCGCGGCGCGAGAAATCGTCGCAGTCGAACGGGATCAGGCAGCGCTCGACCGCGATCAGCGCCGAGCGCGTATAGAAATTCAGCGCGGGCGGCGTGTCGATGTACACGGCGTCGTACATGTCGAGCTCGTTCAGCGCGTCGCGCAGCTTGTAGATTTTGTAGCGCGATTCGAGCTTGCCGTGCAGCGTGTCGAGATCCGGATGCGCGGGCATCACGTCGAGCCCGTCGAACGGCGTCGCGTGGATGAACGACGCGACGTCGACCGGACGAAAGTTGAAGGTCAGCGCGGTTTCGAAGAAGCCGGCGACGCCCGGTTGCGCATCGGCCGCGGCGTCGCCGAGCAGGTAGCGCGTCGAGTTCGCCTGCGCATCGAGATCGATGACGAGCGTGCGCAGTCCTTCGCTCGCGCTGATCGCCGCCAGGTTGCAGACGATCGTCGACTTGCCCACGCCGCCCTTCTGGTTGAATACGACCCGCCGCATGGTGCCTCCTCGATCGAAACGCCGAAACGGCCAGCTTAGCCGATCAATAATGGCGACCGCGTGACGCAGGTCGAATCGGGCGCGACTGGTACGCGACTTATACGCCGCACGCGTCAGATACGCGGCACCGCGCCCGATACGTATCGGTTGCCGGGCACGCTCCACCGCCACGGGAGATCCTGGCCGACGCGAATGCCGATGCGCGGCCCGCCCGCGAGATCGGCGGGCGGCGCCATCCCGTCGTCGACGATCGCGAACCCGTCGCGCGCGCCGACCAGGTCCACGCCATCCTGCGCGCCGCCGATCCCCATCGCCTGCGTCAGCCGGGCCGGCCCGCGGCACAGGTCGCGATCGCGCGTGCGCGGCGGCCGCGCCGCCCGCATCCGGTCGAGCCCGTGCAGCGGCTCCAGCGCGCGGATCAGCACGCCCGTTCCCGCGCCGTCCGGGCCGCACACGCAGTTGCAGCACCAGTGCATGCCGTACGTGAAATAAACATAGAAGTGCCCGGGCGGCCCGAACATCGTCGCGTTGCGCGGCGTCTTGCCGCGATAGGTGTGCGCGGCCGGATCGAGCGCCCCCGCATACGCCTCCACTTCGACGATGCGGCCGGCCCGGCCGTCCGCCGCCGCGAGGATCTTGTTGAGCAGTTGCGGCGCCACCTCGGTGGCCATGCGATTGAAGAATGCGCGCGGCACGATGGTGCCCGGCCATGGCGCCGCCTTACTGCGCCGCATCGTGCTCCTCCGTCGTCGCCGCGAGATGAAGCTCGCGGTACGCATCGACCAGATCGGCGAGCCCGAATGCGAGGTTTCTGCCGCTCGGGTTCGGGAGCACCCACACTCGCGCATGCTGGATGCGGGCGGGTTGCAGCCCCCACGCGACCTCGCGTTGTCCCGACAGCGCCGAATACGCCGCCTTGCCGAGAAACGCGACGAAGCGCGGCGCATGCTGCGCGACCTTCTGCTCGAACCCGGCGGCCGCGGCGGCGAATTCCGCGCGCGAAAGTTGATCGGCACGGGCGGTCGGCCGCGGCACGACCGCCGTCAGCCCGCAGCCGTAACCGAGTATCGCGCGATCGTCCTGCGGCGAAAGTTCCGTCGGCGTGAAGCCCGCGAGATGGATCACGCGCCAGAAGCGGTTGTTCCGCCCCGCGAAGTGATGGCCGGTCGCGGCCGCGAGCAGGCCGGGATTGATCCCGCAGAACAGGACGTCGAGATGGGGCCAGATGAGGTCGGGAAGTGCGTCAGCCACGTTTGATCCGGAGAGCGGCGTGCGGGAACGACGTAAACGAAACAAGGCCCGAAAACCCGGGCCAAGCGACTGGCTTGACTCGGACATTCGGGCCCATCGTGATGCGAAGGTGCGACTGGCGATCAGAACGGTTAGCGGAACATGCCACTGTAAAAAAATCTGCCAACCTCTTGAAGCGCCACAAATTCCAATGAACGATGATGGCCACTTGTAACGAACCGTCCAGCAAAGGCTAGGCAAGCCCTTTGTACGATGACCGATGCGATCGAAATCGTGAACCCTTGCGCCTCGAACGGCGGGCTGCTCACCACCGAATCGACTACGTCGCTCAAGGTTCATATCCTATAGGCAACGGTATACGATAACAAGCGCATCATGCTCTCGGCGTAGCGATCGCTTTTTGCCAGGGTTCAGTCGAAGATCAAGCGCTCCTGCAGGATCCCCGTGTCGAACGCTGCGCTAGCGCCTCGTCATTGAGCACAGCTTGCAAATCTCCAGTCCCAATCGACGTGCCGGTATTGCAGGCATGCATTTGGTGACGGTAGCTCGGCTCCCCAGACAGCAAGAGCCTGTCAGATTCAACTACTCACGACAAACGTCTGTTGAGTCGCTATTAGCGCGGCGCCACACGCGGTCTTCATCCCATCCAGCGCTACCGGTCGACCGTCTATCGCATACTGGTTCGAACCCTGGACAATGGGAAAGACACCACTGCATTTCGGGCACGCAACCATGTGTCCAATACCTGCTGGTGGGCGACCGTTTAGGTCGGCACGCTCGAAGCCTTCGAGCACCAAGCCGCCATGATCAGTTGAATCACCCTTGCGAATGATCGGCTTTGTCAATGCAGCCTCCGCGTCGCACTATCTATCCGAATAACTTACGTAGTCCTTCAAAAATCACGGACCTCTCAACGTAACCAAAAGCAGAAATCGCGCACACAACGCCAATGGCCGAGTACAGCAACAACATCTTGTTGATCGCCAACATGTCCGCCCACGATGCCTTCGTGAGCACTGCAAGAATAAGTGCAGCCGCAACTCCACCAGCGATGATAACCACAGGGAAAATCGCGCCTGATGGAATCACCGCCTTCACCCAAGCCATCGGGTAAGACAAAACCATTGCCGAAAAAAATGCGACTACAAACGCAACGACGGCGAACAAAAGCGAGACAATCCCAAAGTCCCGAATGGAAAGAAGCCCAATCAACACTCCGCCCACAATTGCGGCTGTCAAGCTCGCTCCAAGCAACTCAGAGAATCTCACTTTTTATCTCCTTGACACCCCATATATTTAAATATATTTGCATCGACTTTACCCCACAACGAATCAGCAGCCCATTCATTAATCTTCGGGAGATATCCGGTTCCCTCGCCGTAAGTATGGATACTGATTGAATTACCGTCGTCCGATACCCATCGCCTGACAATCCCTGGTGAGAGCAAGTGGCGCCCTGGCTCGGTAACGTTGATTACCGTCGCGCCACCATCCTTGACAACATGATGCACGTACCCTACCGGTAACGCAAAGCTTTCTTGTCCATTCTTGATGGGTTCCCCCGACGCACCGGGAGCAGGATATCGAAGCAATCCTTCAACTGCACTCTTGTAGTTGCACTTTGGATTCGTCTTTTGACAAGAATTAACCACATTGTATGAATGGAATCTCGGATTCGATTCATCAAACGACGGAACTCCGTCTGCGTCAACACCGGTAACTCCATCCTTACCTGGCGTATACAACCCAAGCGGATCATATTCAGACGCCGGATTCGATTCGGCATATGCAAATTTGTTTAGACCACCAACAATCCCGATCGGGTCTTGATTAATGTACCGCCCTACTTGAGGATCGTAATACCGATATCGGTTGTAGTACAAGCCGGATTCCAGATCGCGATACTGCCCTGGGAATCGAATCGGATTGTCAATTTCCTCTGAAATATGCATCCGCGCTTGGCCATAGCCTTTGAGATCGACGGCCCACACCACCTTACGCTCGTCGTCGACCAGTTCTTGCGGCGTGCCCAAATGATCGCTTAGATAGTGATAGCGCTTACCACCCTCAAGCTTTGCCAGTGGCCCCCTGTGGTCTGGATGCGGAATATATGTAATCACCGAATCGTCTCGGGGCGACGCACCTGCCAACACTTCCTGCAGCATCCAATCGCCGTCCCAAGTGAACAACGTCGTTCGAGGTGCTTCGTTTGCAGGCGTGTGGATTTTCGCAATTCGTCGGCCAATTGCGTCGTATCTGTATTCGGTTCGAGCACCGTCAGCATGCTCAACGCCTGAGAGTTGATGCGCACCGTCGTACCAGTATCTCGTCGAGCGCGGCGCGGCCGTGATTTCCTGCCCGCCGGGAGAGTCCTGTCTCGACAATAGCCTACCAATCAGGCTCGATGCAGGTTGAGGAAGGGACGCTTCTCGCCCAGCTTGTACCGTCTGTCCGATCCGGTTGCCATGTCCGTCGTAAGTAAACTCGAATAGCGTGCGCGCCTCTCCGTTCGCATCGACAAAACGCGACAGCCGATCGCCGATCACGTTCGGCCCGATCAAAGCCGCGGACTCCAACACCGCGCCATTTGCACTTTGCGCCAATAGGTTCCCCGCCTGATCGTACTGGAACGCTTCGTTTGTCACCTCAGCACTTGCTTCCCCTCCTGTTTGGGCGATACCAATCAAGCGGGCGAGCGGATCATAGTGGTACCGCTTGTCACCACGCCAAGTGTCCGCCAATCGGGTCAATTGCCCGCTCGGGTCGTACTCCCATGAGCGCCACGGTCGCGGTTCTGCGCGTGGCTCGCCGCGCTCGTCGAGGTCCTGCAATCGTTGCGATGCCAACTGACCGGCATCGGTATATTGGAAAAGTTGTGCGATCGGTCCCTGTGTACTCTGAATCGTTCGATGCAACGCATCGCGCTCAAAGCTCGCTAGCACCCCGCCATCCAACAGCAATCCGTGGATATGTCCGCGGCCGTAGCGCTGCCAAGTCAGCACGCTCCCGTCCGGCAACATGGTCTGGCTGCGGTTGCCAATCGCGTCAAGTTGATGCTGGAGTCTCCAGACGCGGCCGTGGTGTGCTTGCAGCTCAGCGACTCGTCGCCCCGCGGCATCGTACTCGTAAGTGATTTGTGACTCGACGCCGATTGCCGGTCGATGGTGCAATTGCTTGAGCAAACCTCGTTCGTCATAGATGAACGCCGTACTTGTGCCATCGCCAAGGCGCCGCTCGATCGGACGGCCGAGATTGTCGTACAGCAGCACTGTGCGCATTTGCCCGTCTTGGCCGTAATCGATTTGCTCGATCTGTTCGCCTGCAGCGTTATATGCGACCTGCTGTCGACGGCCGTCGAATCCGGTCTGCTCCACGATACGTCCCCGAGCGTCGTAACGGAACGTACAGTGCTCGCCTTTCGCGTTCGTCAAACGAACAAGCCGTCCAAGCTCATCGTATTGGAACGAGGTCCGACCACCCATTGGATCCGAGACGCCAACAGATTGGCCATACTCATCCCAGGTCACACGCGTCGTTCGCCCCAGCGGATCGACATGTGCAATTGCTCGTCCCGCTTGATCGTACTCGGTCTTCCATACGCCGAGCCCTGCGGGTTCGACGGCAGCCGGCTTTCCCGAGGCATTGCCGTGGAATTTGCTCGTTTGACCCAACGCGTTCGTCTGGCTGGTTAGGCGACCAAACTCATCGTACGCATACTGCGTCGTGAATCCCGAACAGTCTGTACGGGCGATCAATTGGCCAGCCTCGTTCCACTGAGTACGAGTCACGTTACCAAGAGCATCCGTGTGCGTGACCGGGAGGGCATTCTCGAATACGGTGCTTGCAGAATTCCCCAGCGGATCGATTTCCTTCACAAGATGTCCGTCCGCGTCGTACTCGCGCTGCCAGATCTGGCCGGCAGGATCCGTGATGCGCACTGGCAGATTCAGATCGTTGTACTCGATTCGCGTCAAGTGACCCGCGGCATCCCGAATTGCGACCGGGCTACCCTGTGCGTCGCATACCGCTTGCGTTGTTCGGCCCAGCGCGTCCGTCCGCCCGACAATGTTGCCGGTTTCGTCGAATTCGGTTGTCTCGGTGCTGCCGTTTGGGTAAGTGATCTGGTCGACCGCCCACAGCCCGTTGTACCGATACGTCGTTGCGTTCCCAAGCATGTCGGTGACACGCGTCATCCGAACCGACGCCTGGTAGTCGAAGCGTGTATCGCGCGTGACTATTGGCTTGCCGTCTTCGTTTCGGGTATATGCGTAGGTACGTACGCAGCGCGATTGCGGTGTATCGCCGTCCCATTCGGACACGAAGGCTGCCCCCGCCGGCATCTCGTAACGGGTCAACAGGTGATGCTGATAAGCGTACCGCCAAGTTCGATTACCCTGATCGATCGCCTGGACCAGGTCACCATTTTCGTCGTAGCGATAGGCAGCGAGTTTCCGTTTCGAATCGCCATGCCCATCTACCCAATGGACTTCAGTGATGCGGCCGGCTTCATCGTGTTGGCACGTCACCGTATGGACGTTATTTCGCACCTCCCGCAGGCTACCCATCGGCGTATAACCGAACGTCAGAGCTTGGCCATCCCGAGTTTCATACCGGGCAAGTTGCCAACGCATCGCGTCAGCCGGATGCTGTTCATATGTTTCGATGATTCCGCTTGCGAAGCGAATCGCGTAACGCTGCCCGCTTTCGTTATCGTCAAGGCGCGCGAGCGTGAATTTCTCGACTGGATGGAAACATTCCTGGCCGAGCTCAAGTAGCGGGAAATGCAACTGACGGCCATCGAGGTCAAAATAGACCAGCCTCGATATTCCAGCGGTCGTCTGCCGTTGAACTTCGGTCGAATACTGGAGCTTCCAAGCAACACCGAAACTGCCCGTCCGCTGATCTGCGCTACGGTAACGCCGATTCCAGCGGATTGGCACCCGGCCGGGTAGCGTGAAATCGTCGTGAGTGAGCAGTTTCTGGCCGGTCGCTACATCGACAGGGTGCGCCGACTGCGTCTTTTTGGCACACTCCGCGCAATCAGCCTCGGTCACGGGCGCAAGACCCTTGGCGCTGCCGCCACTTTGCGTTACTGGCCCTTCGAGATAAATACCCTTGCCCTTGAGATGGATGCCTGCTGCATCAATCGTAATCGTCCCCCCGGGGCCAATCAGTTGCGCAGTCGATGCACCCGACAGACTCGCCTGGCCCTGATCTGTAATCCTGATCTGGTTGCTATCCGCGCTTGTGACGTGATCTGGAAGTTGCGGACTGAAATCCGGAGAGATCTCGAGCGGCGCCTCCTGATCCTTCTTGACGGCGTCCCCGACCGCCTTGCCGCGCACCGTTACCGTGTAGGCGTGACCCACGTGCGCGGTCCAATCCTCTACGACACGATCCGTTCGGCTCATCCCGACCGTGCTCGCCATCTGCAGCACGACATTACGCAAGAACAGACCGCCGACGTTGACGTTGTAGGCAAGTCCAACGTTGAGCATCTTGCCGAGACCAACGCTTTGTACCGATGCCAGCCCAACCGTCTCAACCTTGACGCCTCCGGTCGAGAGCGTCCAGTTCCGGCCGATCTGCGCCTTCTCGTCCTGTCCAACTGATTTTTGTCGATCGACACCAACCGAATGCGACTCGTCGTTTTCGACCTCGATGCGCTGATCCTTCTCCGCATGCAGCCAGACTTCTTCCTGTCCCTTCCTATCTTCGAAGCGAAGCGCATTGGCTGTATTGACGTCACCGCCCGTGCTCGAGCGCGTCAATATCCCGCTCTGCGTTGCGTTTGCTGGCAAACTCCATGGCGGCGTATTCCGGGCGTTGTAGACAGACGAAATGATCAGCGGACGATCGGGATTTCCGTCACTGAAAACGATGACGACTTCGTCGCCGATGCGGGGCAACTGAATCATCCCGAAGCCCGCGCTCGCCCACGGCTGTGAGACGCGCACCCAACACGAGCTACCCTGATCGCTTTTGCCCAGCCGGTCCCATGGGAACTGCACTTTCACGCGACCGAGTTCGTCGGTATAGATTTCCTGACCTTGAGGGCCAACCACGGTAGCGGTCTGGACGCCAATAATGGCCGGTCGAGGAATCGTCAGCAGTGGACGGTAAGGGATCTTCTTGCGAATGCAGCGGAATTCGTTGGTGTACGTTGCGACGCCGGGCTGCGCCTGATAGTTGTTCGTACCGTGATGTCGGACCCAGGTCACCAGAAACTGGCGATCCTCGGGCTGGGCGCGCTCATGGTCGTAATGGGCCTCGATTTGTACGTAGCGATCGGGCTCGATCCGTCGGCAATGAGTGGCGCCGACGAAAAACTTGCTATGTGCGGCGAGTGCTTCAGCGCGGAACCTCGCCAACTGTTCGCCGCGGTCGCTGTCAGGGAAGCCGTGGGCGCCCAGATAATCATAGACTTCGTAGTTGTCGACCTCGCCCTGATTAATGCCAGTGTCGCGCTCGACCAGGCGTCTCGCAGCCGGTGCCTTGTAGTCGCCGGTCTTGAGCGTCGTGCTGCCGGACGTCAATTGCCGGCGCGCAACGAACGACGTGACCACTTGTTCATCGTCCAGTATTTCGTCGGTCGAGTACCGCAGCATCGGACTACGCCCGGAGATCGGCTGGGCGTTCGTTGACGTGTCGGTAATGATCAGTGTGTGGGCATCTTTCTTGTGTTCGAAATAGAAGAACAGTCCTTCTTCCTGTATGAGACGCAAAGCGAATGCCCGATCCGTTTCTTTGTACTGCGTACAGTAGCTGCGGTTCGCGGTCGGCTTCAGTAGCCGTATCTCCACATCGCCGAACTTTCGATAGCGTTGAAATACTGCAATCAGAATTTCTTCAACCGTTTGCTCTTGGAAGATTCTGATGTCCTGCCGCCGATCCATGAACGCGATCCATGGCCGAGCAGTCGCTTCGTAGATCGCGAGGCCGCCGTCCATGCCTGTGTGCTCAAAATCCGTCACATAGCCGTGGAAGTAACGCTCCTCGGAACTGGCGATCGCATCGGTCAATTGCAGGGTTACTGCGACCGGTTTTCCGATCAGTTTCTTGAGCTCGATGTTCGGATCCTGCGAAGCCAGCTTGAGCTGAATCTCGAACAACTGACCCAGCCCTTCCTCGCATCGAAATTCAGTCAATACGAGGTCGGACCGTCCAGACAGCGGTGTCTTGATCGTGAACAGTCGGTTATTTTGAAGCGCAAAGAATTGCTTCGCGATCTCGGCAAAGGAGAGCGGCGGCATACGTTATCGTCCCGTCTTGTTGGTCTAGCTGGACTTGGAGGCGGCCCGCCCCCCTACAAACGAAATGCCCCCTCCAAGTGGTGAGCATTCATATCATCATACGATGATACTGAATGCTGACTGTCAGGAAGTGCAAACTTTTCGAGATAAGCGGTGCCACATCGCTTTTCGCCGTCATGAGATGGAACTTGTTTGTCGGCGCGCGTCAGCTTACGCCCGTCAGGGAGCGTACTTTCAGTTCGCCGCGTCTGTCGAATGAAGAAACTTGCCGCCGCACAGAGCGTAGGAACAGATCAATTTAGCCCCTTCTGCCCTTTTAGAATTTCTCGTCTCTGCGGCGCATACAGCCCAAGCGCTTCGGCTCGATGGTGAATGCTCCTTCGTCGAAGCCCATGCGCACGTAGCTTCGCGATGGAATATTCCACGATCTCTGGCACCGGCAAACCCAGTGGGTCTCCGTGCACCAAGAGAGGCAAGCGTTCGCCGCTCTCAAGACGAACTTCACGAATTGCGTATCGGATCACGCTAGGCTCCATTCGACGAATGGAACCCATTTTTCATCGACTATGCACGTTCCGCCTAGATCGAAAAATGTGTAAACGAAAAAAGGACCCGAAGACCCAAGCTAAATCGTTGATTTAGCGCGAGAATTCGGGTCCATCCTTACAATAGGAGCTAACGTTCCTCCTAGAACGGTTCTGTTCCGATATTCCGTAAACATTGTCACGCGACGAAGGACAGACTGACCGCCACAATGCCGACCGCTGAAAACCGTAAAGATTGGCCCTGGACATGCCATGCGCCTATTGGGTGATGCTCGATGCGCGACGCGCGCTGAATTGAGATCAGTCTAAGCTCTTGTCACCGATCATACGCAGTGAATCATCAGTCTTTTGGGTCCGCTTTCTACCGGCGCCCTCCATCCCCAGTGCTGCTGACGGGCCACCCGTCCAACCAGCGGCCGCAGACGTTCGCCAGCACCGTGCCGTCGCTCCACTTTCGTTGCCCCCGAGCATACGGGTCCGAGCGAACAGACCGTCAGGGGATCAGACGATCCAGTGCATCGGTCCATCGGTCGCCCCCAAGCAACATCTGAACGCAATCGGACCAGTCAAACATCAGTGGCTCCGCGTATTTCGTCAGACAAATGACATTCCGTGCAATCTCGTAGCCAACGGTAACAATATCGCCAACGTGTTCGCTCACCTGTTGCGAAAAAAACTCCGACGATACGGCGACACCCAGGGTTAGCATTGTGCGCACCGCAGGTCCGTACTCCCAATGCCAGATACCCGCTCCTGGTTCATACCTGTCCCTTCTGGTGTTCACATGATCCGAGAACCGGTGGTCAGCGTACATCCATCGCGCCGGTAACAGAGGTCTCGAATCGCCGATTAACACGCGCCGCGTAACTGGGTCGCCAACAACCTCCCAGGATTGCGCTCCGAAGTAGACGCTGGCGCGATCATAAATGCGAGTCCTTCGCACTCGATCTGCAATGTCCTTTTCGATAACCGGCGATGTTGCGTGTTCGAGCACGAGCTTTAGGGTGCCACCGATAGACGTGCCGCTCTCGATAAGAGTGGTCAGGTCAACGCATCGCCTGTCTGCCAACAACGCAGGCAACGCTGACTCGTTCAGGCTTTCGACCACGAGCGGAATGATCCTGATGTCCCGGTGGCTAGCCTCTCCCGCGAGAATCTCAAGCTCCTGAGCCACACCGGAGTGTGACCGACCCGCCGAGTTGATGAAATCGCTGTCGCAGATACAGAGAATATCCACGTCGCCTTCGCGCAACATCGCTGAGATTGCTTGCGTAAACGACCGACCGGGCAAAATACTTTCGTGATCCCAGAAGACCGTGAACCCGTTAAGTTCGAGCGGACTGACGATCTTCTCGTGAATCCACGATTTTTTCTGCCCGGCGGAATCACCCCAAGCGTATGAGACAAATACAGGTAAGGAAGAGGAGCTTGCACGGTGCATGATTCCCGATCATTCAGTGGGTTATTCTGATGGTATGCTTCAGGGGCTGCGACGAGCCTCGTCTCCTGAGATCAGCGCCTTCTGATCGGCAACGCTGCAGGATACGGGCGTCGCCAGCTTGTTCAACCGACCCATGTGGCGAACGAATCGTAGCCCTCGTCGGCAGACCAACAATACGTGCGATACCCGAGCTCCGACAGTCGCATGGTTTTGCCGCGTTTGGCATCGCCGGCCGTGTTCTTCAAGGTGTAGCCAGACATAGTGGACGACGCAACCCATTTACCGTTTTCGGCCTCCATCGGCTCAACTGACGTGCCATCTGAGCTGTAACGCAGCGCCAGATAGTCAAACGGATTGGGTCCGTTCACCTTAACCTTCTGGTCCTTTCCCTTGATCTGATTGATGTGGACACCGAATGTTTTATTTCCGCGATAAATGCTTCGGAAGATTTCGTAACGCACCCAGGGTCGCGCGTATGTCTGCGAGCCGATCAGCACACAGGTAGTTGACGTATTGTCGAGCCCGTCGTGGATCAGCTTCTTCAGATCAGCTGCGCCCTTCTTCTTGCTCTCTTCCCAAATCGACGCATCGAAGAATCCCGCATCCTCCCGGTCTTCCTTCGCAACCCAGTGGTTGCGCACGACGTTTGCTCGAAAGTCAATGACGTCCTGATAGTGGAAACTAAAAAATACGCGTTTTGCCATAATTTGCCATACTCCCTCTGATCACTGATATTTCAACGAGGCCTAACTCGTCATACCCAGCACGCAAATTTACCTTGCAGTGAACCCCGTCAGGCGTTCGAGCGGATGGCCTCGACCACCTTTACAACTGCTTGGATGACGGATCTGGGATCTGACAGGCGACTGGTTGGACCTAGCGCTTCCAATGCCCCCCGGAATCCCACAGTGGCATTCGGATAGAAGGCGGGCAGTTCATCCATCACGCTGTTCCACAACCGCGCGGCAACGTAGCCCGTCGCGCCCACGGGGATCACCTTCAGTCCCTGGTCAACAGCCATGTCGAATTCGGCTGCAACGCCGTCGGCGTCGATGATGTCATCACCCTGCCGCTTGTTACCGAACAGGAAGATCGCGATGCCCGCGAGCCCGATCATTTCCTCGCGGTAGTGCTGATAGGCCTTGCGCCTTGCCCGCGGGTCACTGATGGCAATTGGAAACGGGCGGGCGACCAGCTGCGTCTGCCGGTACCTGCGCTTGTCCCGCAGTATCGGATCGAGTGCGCCAGCGATCACGGAAGGACCAACGCCGAGCCCAAAACCCGTCACGATCCGATACTTCTTTTCGACTAGTGCCTGACTGAGGCCGGCAACAAACTGGTTCGCCATGTCAATTTTCCACGGCGAAAAATCGTCCGCGCTGCCGGAAATGAAGATCGTCCGCTGCCGGTACTCCTGTTCGATGGCGGCAAGAATGCGAGTGATGTCTCCATACTCGTCAACGAGCAGCGTGTGAACACCAATGCGGGCGAGATCCTTAATCAGGAACGTCTGCTGGTGCTTCCGGTATTCGAAGTCAGCGCCTTTTTCCCGTGCCTTTTTCTGCTCCCGACGCATGATGCAGTAATGCTGCTTCGGTGCTTGGTGCAGTGTGACCCGTACGCGACTCATCACATAATCGATATTCGGATCACTGAAGCTGAAACCGAGGAAAAGAAAGGTCTTTGCCGTCAGGTCGCCGCTCAGGGCGGTGACAAACGGTTCGTGCTTGCGAAAGTAACCTTCGTAATCGTCCTTGGTCAGTACGGCATCGTCTGGATGCTCGACGTCACCGTGCATCTTATAGACGACCGCATCCCGGTTCGGCGTCGTCTTCTTCAGCTGCCTGACTTTATATTTGACGTCTGCGACCTTGTTCGCCTGCTCAAGCGCAGTTTCGATCATCCGATCGTAGTTGGTCGTCCAGTACGTCGAAATCGGCAACCGCGCCAGAATCTCGTGGTTAGTCGTCGGCTTACGTATATCGCTGAACTCCGAAACAATTCGTCGATTCAGCTCCGAACGGTTTCTGCGTTCATTCAAGTGATACTGGGCAAGCGCGACCAGATTCGTCTCGCGGTCGATGTCCAGCCCCAGCTCTTCTGCGACGCTGCGCAGCAACTCTTTCCAGTTAACATAGCCTAGCGATGCGGACAATCCTGCGCCAGCGAAGATTGCAACGTTGTTGTCAACGAGTTCATCCGTGAAGGCACGGATAAACGCCCTCACCTCACCCGAGAACTTTGAGGGCACATCTTTTACCTGCCTTGTTGCCATAGATGGTAGTGCTCCGCGAAGTCACGTGGATGTAAAAGTCGGCCTGTCGTGCTGAAGGTTAGGCTTCGTTTGGCTGCGGCTTGAATGCGTACAGCGCATCCAGGGCGTCCGTGCCGCGACGTTCCGCGTTTTGCCATCGGATCAGGTCGTTGTGGTTCAGGTTTGCCAAGTGCGAGAGTTCCACTTCGTAATGAAATGGTGTCGCGCTGTCGGCAATGATCCGCTCCCTGCCAGACTTCTCGATAGACTCGAGGACGACCCGGGAAGGCATGCGTTTGCGGATCAGCTTGCTGGTCGTGAGTTCAGCATAGATCCACGGCGAAGCCGTCAACGATGCACCCGCATCGTCGATGGATTCCTTGACCACAATCGACGAGGGCGTGTTGAGAAAGATGATGCATTCAGCGCGATCTATCATCGTCGAAAGTGCGCAGGACAACATCATATGGACGTGGCTAGTCGAACGGTTACGCGCCTCGTAACTGTAGGTTTTCTCGTCATCGTTCTTGCAATGCGCGTTGTCGATCTGCTTCAAGAGATCGTCCGAATATCCCCAAACGGTGGAGTCGATGAAGGCGCGAAGACCGAATTTGGCATCGAGCCATCCTGCAAGACTGAGCGCCAAGTCGACGTCCCGGTGCGAGTGCGAGATGAACACCTCAGCATTTTCCGCCCCGAACCAGTCGGCCTGCAGTTGGGTCGCGTCGATCGCATCGTCCTTGACGTAGCGAGTGATCTCGGGACGCATCCTTCCCGAATCGGTGTCAAAAAGAGCCTTCCCCCTGTCTTTATACGTGCCAAAGGGGTTGCCATTTTGAATTTTAAGGTTGAATCCCCGGTACATCCTGATCTCCAGGTTCTTATTGAAACAGCTGCATGTCGCTTGCCGCCGCTCTGGTTGTTATGAATACTCATGCGCACCGGTGCGCCTGGCACCATAATGTGCACACGGGAAAGACAGTCGCACCCCGTGGCAATCGTTACCCTGAACTATCCGATTACCTTCGGACGTTGAAAACCCGAAGTCGATCTGCGCCACCGCAGAAACGACTCGCTGTTGGGAGACTCAAACAGCGTGACACCAGACGGACCCGTTGCAGGCGGCCTCACGATTTCGAGATCGCCTTCGATGTCGATCCGCACGTAGGGGTACAGCCCGAGAAACTCGCGCCCGTGATAGTACTCCGTGTCTTGGGATACCACTGGCAGTATCGCCACGTGGCCTTTCGCGGCATCGAACCAGCCAAGCTCCCAGCACATCCAGCGGGATTGAACTGCCCCTTGCGTGTCGATAAAAAGCATCGTATCGCTCGCACGCATGGCCTCGCGCACTGCGGCTGCATTCGCGGGAGTAACGGCCGCGCGATCCGATTCTGGCGATTCGATCCAGTCACAGTACACCGAGTAGCCCTGTTGCTCGAGATAATCATAGACACCGAGCACAATTTCGGCGTCTCGCATGGTCTGCGACAGGAAAACGTCGTATCGCTTGCGTGACTGGTTACGGATCCGGTCCAGGCACTCGTGGGCAGCGAGTTTTTCAGCGTTTGCGCGATGCTTTGCCCGATCGCGCATCTTGCGCTCATTTAGTAGTGGCATTTTGGCAGTCGTGTTGTAGAGCGTGCTTCAGCAGCGCCGCTCAACCATAGCGGTCCTGTACATCGGCCGGCTGCTCGTCAGGACGTTGGTATCGCCGTTCCCGTACGGAAATGCCCAAATGCCTGTGAAGCAATGACACGTAGTCAAGGTCATTGACGAGGTCCTCGTCGAGCGACGGCATCTGCGCGGCAATCTTGAGCACCGCCCCACCCGTAGTCGCAATCGGAATCACCCGGGTAGATGGCTGCAGTTGCCGGATCAGTTCATATTCAGCGACGATTCCGCCCATTCCACCGATAAACACGGCGGACTCAAATTCGTGTTCCGTGAATATCCGGTGCCGCATGTGCAAAAGGCTTTTCTCCCTGTCCTTGAGCACATCGTCGGTGTAGACGACATTTCTGAAGCGATCATTGTCTTCCGGAAATTCATCGCGAAAATGTTGTGACTGGTATAGCCGAACCCATGCGCCATAGTCGACGCCAAGGCTCTCGGCGACCACCCATATCATGGGAGTGATCGCCGGTTGACCGCCCCAGATTAGAACGCGACGTCCGAGGACGACGTGCACCAGCGCCGATACAGCAGCAGTAATCGCCACCGTATCGGCTGTCGCTGCAAACTCGGGGCCTCGGCGAGGGTCCGGCACGCCTGCGGAAAGGAAGATTGCGTTCTTCACGCCGGTGTCTCCCAGGCCGGAAGTTTCCAGCCCGCGTCCGCCGCCGGGACTGCACGGACCGACGCGATGTTCTCATCAAGCCACTCCAGGTGCGTTCGCCATTGCTTGCCGATCCCGACGTGGTCGTAAACCAGCATCGGCGTCTCGTCATGATTTGCCGCCCTGGCCTTGTCAGCGACATCGTTGAGCAACTCGGCTGTTGGGATGCCCACTACGGGATACGCCCAGATGGTACGTCCGTCGTCGAGTCGAATCGATATGGCCCGATGTGCGCCAATACCGATGATCTCCCCCCCTACACGTTCGATCTCGGCTCGCAGCTTACCCGTAATCGACATATAGCGAGACGCGATGCTGCGACTACGCAGACTCTCGACGGCCAACACGATCTGTTCGGCCTTAGCATCGGCGATTGGTCCATCGGGACCAACAAGTTCATTCGCATCCAGATAGATCGTTTCGGCCAGATCCATGGCGCGATTGGGCGTGTGGTCCGGCCACACGACACGCAGCACATGGATTTCCTTCGCGCGTGCCCTGCCCAGTTCCTGCCGCGTCCATTTGTTTTCAAAGTACGTGGGCGTATCGAGCATGACCATGACGTCGGAGTCGCACAGCCGATGCCACAGGACCTCTTGGAACGCTTCGCCGGGGCGGATGTCGTGCGTATCGAGAAACACGTCGAATCCCCGGGCGCTCATAAGGTCGTGAAGCTGCAGTGCTGCGGCGCGCGAGTCGACCCTGCGATAGCTTACAAAGACGCGCCGCTGACGCCGCAACAGACCGATGCACTCAAGTAACGCCGTCGCAAGCTCAGTGAGTCGAGTGTCGCCGGCGCGCCGGCGCAGAGCATTCGCATGGGAAAGCACGTCGGGCACGCAGGCTGCAAAATCATCGGCGACGCCAATGACAGGGATGACCGGCGCACTTGCACGCACGAGTTCTCGCGCCAGGTCTACATCAACCTGCTTCGTCGCTCCGAAGTATGCAGCAACAAACGCCGCATGCCGGTTGCGCTCACGCACTTCGTCCGCAATACGGATCCTGACTTCATCGCCTATGGCAAGGCCGAATTCCTGTATCAGTCCCGCGAGCGTTGCCGGTAACACTTCGCAATCTGTCTGCGACAGGCTGCCCAGAATTCCAATCTCATAGACGCTCAACGCATGCCTCCCAACGTGTCAGCCCGGATCCGCTTCAGTATTTCGCGCGAATCCTGATCGCGTCTTCCACCCAGGCATCGAGGTTTTTCTCGATGGAAGCGTAGACCGCCTTGCTGTCGAGTCCTGCCGGATCGTGCAGCGGAACGATTTGAGAAAGCGACGTCTGGCTAAGATTGAACCCTGCGAACGGATTAGCACCGGGCGTAGCCGTCCGCAGGTTCTGGTCCGTTAATCCATGAATGCGCACGCCGACCACGCCCAAGCCCCTTTCCCACGCCTTACGGATCTCGTACTTAACCCACGGACGTGATGCCGTTTGCGCTCCGACAAGCACCACCGCGCATGTGCGGCCACTCATCTGGGAAGCGATCCAGCGTTCAATCGCTACGTCACCGCCACGCTTGACCGTTTCCCAATCATTGCCGGACACGGGCTCGTTACCTTCGAGCGCGCCCATCTGTCGCACCTTGGACGCTCGCCAACTATCAGCATCAAAGTGGAAGCTGAAGAATACTTTCCTCGTCATTAGCTTCTCCGATAGCGTGTTCTAATTCTGGCTTTACTTCAGATCACAGCTGACTTGTCCGCAAATTTCCGCGGGGCAGAAGTCCGATAGACCTCTGATTTGCCGCACATAGACACCAAGCAATCGGCACAGTCTGCATGAGAACGCCGTCGTATTCTATTGAGCCTTCAAAAAACTGAAATTCCGACGCACATCGCTCACTTTGACCAGACTGACACAGCATACGCCGTGAAGCGCAGGTGGCATTGTTGATTGTCAGCGATCTCGATATAAATGTCGAGTAACCAAAGTTGGCCTGCTTCCGGCTGACATTAGCAGCCGAAAGCAAGCAGCTGATTCTCTCTCTTGATTGTTCGAGTTCCCGAGCCGTTCCTATCAAAAGCGAGCACCAGTCGGACCTGCTATCACCGGCGCGCCTGCTTCAATCGCCACAGCTGCTCCATCGCTTTTTTAAAAGCCACCTGCATTAGCCAAGTTCAAGTCCGGCGGACACAGCGTCAAGCAGAGTCGCGCGTATCGATCGCCATTGATCGGCTATCGCATCGTAGCCCGCGACTGGCAATCGTTGCCCGGTGCCAAATGCCTGAAGAAGATCGAGCGCCTTGCTACGCGCTTCCGGACCGAGTTTTCCTGCTGCGGACAGATAGCGTGCAAAGCTGCCGCTGACGCTTGGATCGACATCGTGAGCGATCCGAGCGCTCAACAATACTTCAAGTTTCAGGTCTCGCTGGAGCCTTTCCTCGACCGCTAGGTTCGTGATCTGCTGCGCGTCGAATTGTGAACGCCACCGCCGAGTCACCATAGTCTCTAGTAGCTTGCAAAATGCGGCGCTGTCGGCCCGGCGCGCCGCCACGTGAACTGCCACAGTCCAATCGGCGAACTCGTGCCCCAGCTCCTCAAAATTCGTGACAAGTGTCAACTCCTCAGCATCGGGTGCGAAGATCGCGAGCGGGATTGCAGTGACGACGGCCGGCGTTTGCCTAAACCGTCTTATAAGTTGCCGACGCACATCCGCGTCTCCCGTGAAGTGGTCCCGCAAAATTAAGCCGACGTCGGCGCTAACCATCGCGCGGTCATTCCGCCCATCGCTGATGTCGAGCATGTCCCAGCATCGCGCAAGTAGAAGGTCACTACGGGGGCGTTCGGCGGCAAGCGCGCGCAGTATACGTGTAGCGTATAGTGTGTGTTGGATCTCTCCGCGCTCGACAAGCGCGAGGAATTCTGCTCGGGCGGCTGGCGAAGCGCCCGGCGCCGCGGAGAGGATCTCTACGAGTCGATTACCTTGCCCAATCGATCTAATCCGCTCTGACAAGCTGTCGCCGAAGACAGTCTTAAATTCGGCAAATCGCTCACAAATCATCCGCTCAACGGAATCGATGCCTTCTATAAGGCCACCAGTCTCGATAGGAAGCGGTCTTCCATGTATTTGGACTGTCGCCAGCGCGTCGAGCGCGTCGATTGTTACCAGCCCTGCGAGCGCCGCAGCGCGAACAGGTTCATTGTTGTGACCAACCTCAACCGCCTTGGCGATGAGCGTCTGCCTAGCCGCGTCGCGTCCATCGGACGGCAGCGCACGATAGTGGGCGATAACCATACGTGCACGCAACTCCGGATCGGCCTCGGACATAGCTTGAGCCAAGACGACCTCGAGTACCGTTCCAGTCGCTCCGGTTGCAGCAACCTCAATGACCTGCGTACGTAGATCTACCGGCAACGGTACTGCTGCATCTAACAGCACCGGCGTGAATTCGGGGTCGTCCGGGTACGCGGCCGCGATTGCTGCGAGTGGTCCGTCGGCCTCGTAGGCTAGCTCCAGTGCGAGCGCGCGAACCTTGGCGTTTGAGCCGAATGCGCGAAAGAGCGAATAGTATGCGTTTTCGTTCATCTGCCGGGGAAAGGCGAGGATTGCCGCCACGGCCTCATTGTCTGCCGCGTCGCATCCGCATCCCTCCAATCCGATGGTAAGCAGATCACGCCGAAGCTCGCAACGCTTCGCCATGCGAATCAATTTCTCGCGCGCTACCGCCTTCTCTCGCGTGATCATCGGAAGCAAGGAAGCGAGATCTATTAGGTCCTCGTCAGCTGCATCGGCGAGTGAGTCGATGGCCGATCTAACCTCGACATGATCCCGCCCCCAGCCAGTCAATAGTGCTGTCAGTGCCCAGTAGCGATTGAACCCGTTCTGCTGATCTCCCAAAACTTCCTTCAACATCGCAGCAATCGGTGGATCAGCGACCTGCGCAACATACATCGGCATGTTGTACATTCCGATGACCCGGTTCTTGGGCTGAAGCCAGTGGTTATTGGCAGCGAGGCGTATTTCGGGGTCGGCGGCGGCGAAACGACCGACTTGGGACCAGAGGCGCTGACTGCCACCCATGACGTTGAATGGATGGTCTCGACCGAGTTCAGCGAGAATCCAAGTGCGAACATCATCTCGGCCGACGGCCGACTCCATAAGGTAGGCGTACGCGACGTCCAACTCCCAGGGCGAATCGAATTGACGCGACGCACGGCCGAGCGCCCCTTTGATGAGCGTGTCATTGCCGGGCCAGTACTTCATCAACATCGTCGAAGCGAGTTCGCGATACGGATGGGAAATATCCGACCAAAAGTTTTGCGCGCGCAGCACGGCATCCCTTGCTTCGTCGGAAGCCCTCCCCCTCGCAGCGAGCCCCAGGATTCCGACCAAACCAAGCTCACGTTCGTGCAGACGCCAAGCCTCCTCGAACAGAGGCGCTACCCCAGGCGCGTCCTGCCAACCGATCGCAAGACTCTCAAGAAGTGCGGCAGCCGCTGCAAGATCGCGTGTGCAAGCCAACCCGTCGACAAGCCGCTGACCGGCATCAGCAGAAGTGGAGAAGGCCCTAGCATAGGCCGCCGCTGCGGCCCGTTGAACGCCGCGATCCTCGTCATGCATGGCCCGAAATAGAAGGTCTTGAAGCTGTGCGGTCGGTTGCCATGCGCCGAACTTAGCGATCAAAGGTGCACGGTGAAGCACGCGCGCAGGCAACCAACGGCTGAGGCACTGCGCGACGTCGTCCTTCAATGCCGGATCGACGAGACCTTTTAGTACTGACGCCAGCGCCTCACGACGCGCGGGTAGCCAATCCTCGGTTTCAACCCGTTGCATGGCCGCGAACGCCAGTCGCCTGGTCGTCGCTGTCGCGCGCATCGCCGCGCCGAATGCGATGTCGCCGAGCAGAGCCTGCCGGTGAAAACACGCGACTTCGTCGGAGTCGGTTGTCTCGATGACCGCTACCAACCGATCGAACTCGTCGCGCCGCTCGATACGACCAATAAGGTTGGAAATGACGTTTCGCCAGCGGCCCTCGCCTGCATGTGCACGCACGAACACTTCGATCTCGCCGAACGGCCAGCCGCCGATATGCTCGGCGCCTAGAAACTCTTCGAAGCTCGCATGGACGAATCCAACTTCACCGAGCGCCTTTTCGACGAGCAACCCCTGAGTTTCTGCATTGACTGCAAGGATCTCGCCGGCAATTACTGCAGCGTCGGCATCGGCGAGATCGAAACCCTGCGGCGATGCGAGATACGCGCGAAGAATCTCGCGCGCGTCAAGTAATGACATGCCGGCACCACCGGTATCTTTGCGCAACGCGTATGCCAATCTAGCGATCGCCGCACGCCTTTGCAAAGGATCAATCGCGTGGCGAAAGCGCGACTCAGTGTCGCCTGAGGCCGTCGCACGCCTGTCTGGGTGAAGTTCGAGCAGGACGCGGACTAGCTGGTCGTAGATGTCGGTCTTCGTGCGCGGAAGGATCTGGCCGCGCAATGCGAGGATCACAAGACCGACAAGTAGCAGTGGTACCGTCGCAAGCGCGCCGAGGTTGGCGTCCCGCGCAAGTTCGGCCATAAATCGATTATTTCGCAGGCTGGCCTCAGAAATTCCGATGCTGACAGACGACACCGCGGAGTACCGCTCAAACCAGCGCACCGCAATAGCGGACTGTTGGGAAACTGACAGAGGTGCGATAGACCCACGTTTCCAGTTATAGGGGAGCGAACCGATGCGGCTCAAACCTCGGGGCCGCCCCGAGACTATGACGGGAATATCATGTGCCTCGACAGTAGTGACCAGCGCACTCAGTGTCGAGCGGGCAGCCTGCTCGACACTCCACTCGTCAAGACCATCGATGAGCAGCAGAGCGCGTCTGTCGTCAATGACCCTGTCAAGCAGATCCACGATTGAACCGGTGAGAAATTGCTCGAGTGAACGCCGGACGATCTCCTTGATACCGATTGTGTGACGGTCTCGCGCCACTTGCGAAGACCAGCGCGCAAACGGGATATATACAGGGATATGCTGCCCCCAACGCGTTGCGAGCTCGGGAAAATATGACTGTCCGTGAAGCAGATCGAGCGCAATAGCGCGTAGCAGCGTGCTCTTGCCACACCCCGCGTCGCCCAACAACACTAGCCGTTGGCTGTCATCAAGCCATTCAGGGAGCGGCACGCGACGCATTCGGCTACTTGCGAGGGTATCGCTTGACCGGGTCTCGTCGGGCGATACAGTTCGTGGCGATTCCGCAGCACTGGTGCTCCGCTCGCTCGCAGTCTCAGCGCCTGGGTTACGCTCGCGGGCCTGAGCGACTTCACGCACCAGCATGTCCGGCTTAAGAAACCGCTCGAGCACGGTTAGTGCGGGGCGGCTATCCTCGTCGCTAACCGATCCAAAGCTGCCGGGGTCGAAGTGCTGGAACTGCGCCTCATAAACACGAGCCAACTGCGCGCGGACACGCGCGAAGGCCACGCCGTCGAGCCGCGAGCCTAGATCGTCGGCAACGTCCTGCCCCAAAAGTGCAACGACCCAGGAGCGTCCAAAGAAGTCATCAACGAGTACCGGGTGGGCGCGCAAACGGTCTGTGAGATCCTCGCCGTCGAGCGCCGCAAAGGCAATTCCGCGCTCCACAAGCAGTCGTGTCTGGCGCTCAATTTCCTCTTGCACCGCAGTCGATCGGAGCGATGCCTGGACTGCGATAGTAAAGCGAATGGCACGTGCAGCCCAGCTGCCAGCAACGAACAGGTCGACAGCGTCGCGCAGATTGGCGGGGCCAAAGCTATGATGACGCTTAGCTTGGAGGCAATGGTAGCGGCCGTCAGCTCGGCGCGCAAAGATGTCGATACCTTCTTGTGCATCGCCCTGCCTTCCGTAACGCGCACAATGTTCGACATCGCCATCTAGCGCAGTCAACCGGTGACAAAGACGTTCAAAATTTTGCCAAGTCAGCTTTTCAAACGGTAGGATCTGGACACGCGTAGAGACGGGAAGCTCTGACGGCACCTCATTGGGTGGCGCAAGTACGGCAGACAACTCATGGGCGGAGGGGATAGCACGCATCGCTCCATAATGGCATCGCAATCCTTACCTGACCAGCGCAAATTGAATCGACGCAGCGATGTCCATGCCGGATGCGATTCCGCCCGTGCTGAGTCTCCAGAAGCACCCACGCAAGCGTCCGAACGAACCACATGCCGACAAAAGTTACAACTGTCGCCGATGCCGAAATGGATTGTGCTGACGCGGCATTACCGCTCGAATCGTCCACAAAGGTACCAAAATCAAAGGCTCCCCATAGGCGTTACTGCAGGTGGTCGATCGCACACACGCACGGTTTCCCGGATTCGGCAAGTTGCGAGTCCGCTTTGAGCGATAGCTTGATGCTCATACTGTACCGATCAAGCTCGCCACCGCCATCATTTTTTCCCGCATCAGGGATGACTTGCGTCAATAGCTGATAGCGCTCAAAAAAAACGCCAAGGTCGTCGCGAGCCACCATGCATCACGAATCAGCTCCTCCGGAAATCCCTTTAGATTCGGCGGCTCGCCGATAGACACGCCGGCCATGTTCGGGATATGTCGTAGAACCCGCTTCCATTGGCAGATAGTGTCGAGATCCATCTTCGGTAATCAACGCGATGGTCAGACGCTGAAGTACGTTGCGATTCTTTTGCTCTGTTGGTGGAACCACGCCTGTTCGAATCTCTCGCAACGGTTCAAGCCTCCACATTTTCGACGAACGAGCCGCACTCAATCGTAGGATCGCGGCGCCACGAACCACAAATCCGTCGCTAACACACTGCTGGATTACGGCTGCGCAATCCTTCAAATCGACAAGCGCGACCTTTCGTGGACTACCTCGCTGATCACCCTCCGACAACTGGAGGACAAGCGCATCATTGCCTCCCCAGATGTCAACGATCGACCATACAGAAAATTGATCCCCCGCGATGGCGGAATAAAGCGGCAATGCATTGGCTTGGTGTGTTGCAAACATGATGCCGATGATACCAAATGAACACTATAGATTGTAGTCCTTTAGTGTTCGAAATGAGTACATCAAGTCCTTTATTAAGGGGGCTTGCATGCACTCATCGGCGCGAATCGGCGCAGCGTTGCGGATGCTTCGCCAAGCGAAAGGCGTATCTCAGGAGGACTTCGGCATTGTCTCCAGTCGCACCTACGTAAGCACCGTCGAGCGCGGTCTCAAGTCCCCTACCCTCGGAAAAATTGAGCAGTTGGCGGAGGTACTAGGTGTCCACCCTCTCACGCTCATAGCCACCGCATACCTGGAGGAATACAGCGACAAAGGCGTGGAGACTGCCCTCTCCGAGCTGAGAAGTGAATTACTGACGCTCCTTGAAAAAGCGCAATAGTGACCGATGGTCGAGCGTTGGACGTTGACGATCAAGAACTTCGATCGGGCCTCGCTCACTTTCTTCTATCGGTGTCGAAGCTTCGCCCCGGGTCATCCAGCGGTTGATCAAGTTCGCCGATGCTCAGCCCGCGTCTGGAGCAATGAAATGCGATGCGCTGCCAACGCTGAAGCCACCCCTGCTCCAATGCTTCGTACCGCCTCACCTCCGCCCGCAGCGAAGCAAGCGTTTCGTCAAAGTACGTACGCTCATCATCTTGCGAACGCGATCGGGAACGACGATCAGGCATCGACAGGGATCGTTTGGCTTCCTGATACGCACTTGCAATCTTCGGATGACGACTCAGTGCTTGCCGCGTAAATCCTGAAAACGCTTCAATCCTCTCCCATGTCAGTTTGACGCCGAGCTCCTTGTCTCGCCACCGCTCAAGCTCGGCGATGATGCTCGTCAACTTTGCAGCACTGATTTTCGAGTTAGCTCGGATCGCCTTCGGCATGGCCGCTCCCTTGGTCGATATAGCGCACAAGATCTACTTCCTCGAAGTTGAGCGGTGCCAATTGCATCATCAGCTGGTCGTACCGGATACGCAGGTGGCTCATCCAGTCCGGCTCAACCAACGCCTGTCCGTCGATCTGCTTCTGAACATTTTGCAGGCTGAGATAGACAACGGCCGCCTGTCTCTTGAGTTCGTCCGACCGTGACGCATCACGCTTCAGCCAGATGTACTCATCGCAATTCACCGTGCACTGCAGATGGCGCGAGCACGGCGCCATCTGGAAGTCGTGAATGCACATTCCCGGTCCGACATCGTGAACGGCATGGATGCGTGCAGTCAGGAATGTCTGTGCGAGCTCGACTGGCAGAACCTTCGCAATTTCCGTCACCGCACCGCTGATTTGGCCGTCCATGATGTCCGCCACTACTTGCGCAGCCTTTTGGGCGTGCGTCAGGTGCTGATATGCCTTTGTGTCGCCAGCATGCTTGCGCCCGAACCATTTGGTCTGCACGAGATCCGGTGCACCACCCTCGTCCAGTAGATGGTTTAGAAAGTGACGAAATCCATGCGAGCGAACGTTTATTTGGCCGCCACTACTGTCGGCGATCGCGTAACGCTCGAAAACAGAACCAACGACTCCACGCCCAGTCAGGAAGTCCCGCACGTTCTGGTCAGTAATGGGACGGGCCGCGTAGGTCAGCGTCGTCCGAGTGCCACGGTGCATCTGATTTGTGTAAGCAACGCAGAGCGCTTCATGAAGCGCAAGGCCGCGACCGGGTGTGCCGGGTATGGTGGGCGATGCCCAGTGGTCGCCCCGAATTCCTTGAAGCAGCGCCTCGCGACTGATCCGAATATTCTTCGCGACAACGGTGTAAGTGATGCGCCGAGCTTTCAGGAACTGCGCAACCGCTTTGCTGCGCAATCCCAGTATCGCGGGCAACGAAGTTCCAACAATTTCCGCCTGTAATGGTAAGGCGGCGAGTAGCTCACCCGACTCATGGAACGAGCGGGCTATTTGGCGCGCTCCCTGCGTCACCGCCCACAGCTCGATCAATGCTGCTTCGACGACCTCCTCGGTCTCCGTCAGCAGCGGTTTGGTAAGCCACTCGACGGCCACATCGTCGGCACGCCCCTTCAGGCGCGCATAGCGCAGATTTGTGCTGCCGTCTTCCGCAGGGGAGATGGGATTCTCCGGTAGGGTCAGCATTTCGCCGATGCGCAGCCCGGTGCAGACCATTACCGTTGCAATCAGAATCATAATGCGATCGGCACTGACCGGATCATGTGGCGGTGCGTCACGTGGGATCTGCTGATAGAGGTAGCCGATCGCGCGGATGGCCTCCTCATCTGGTAGCTGACTCCGTTGCCCGACCTGCTGTGCTAAGTCGTCGATACGATCAGGCGTCGTTGATTTCGGACGGGATTTGCGTCGACAGCGCCAGTCGAGTCGTATCCGGCACAAACCGTTGCGATCCAGTGCATCGGCGAACTCCTCCATGTGACCAACGACCTTGTATGCCGTTGACTCCCTCTCGCGCTCGAACAGCCTTGCAGCGGCAGCATCCAGATGATTCGCCGTCAACTGGCTGATGTCATCGTCTCTATCTGCCAATGCATCGAACACATAGCGCGAAGCCCGGATGAACACCATGTGACTGTTTGCCGACTGCCCCCGTTGACGATGCCGCTGGCATATAAGCGACTTCATGACATCCCCAAACGCCCTCCCAAATGGCGCCCCGGGTATCCGTGGCACGCGGCTATGCTGCGTGAACAGCAGACGCTGCGCCGGTCGGTCTGCTTTGTAACCACGGGTGCGGTGCAAGTAGGCCAACGACACATCCCAGACTGTGCTGTCCCATTCCACGCCCGGGAACGGGACTAAGACCTTTGCTTTGTCTACTAGCGTCTCACGGTTGACGATCCAGTTATCCGACAGCTTGCCAACCGCACTGGCAAGCGCCGCCATCGATTTACGCTTTCTTGCGACGCCCGCAGACATATTCGTCGACCTCTCGGATCACTTGCGCAACCGCGTAGATGACATCATCCAACTGGATCGACAAACGCGCGCCGTATTTCGTTTGACGGTGCTTGCGGCCCGCGAGCAGTTCGCTCAGCACCGCCTGATGGTCGGCTTCCAAGTAAGGCTGGAACTTTGGACAGAGGTAGCACGAGAACGGCGGATCAAGGGCACAAAGCTGATCCTGTCCGCAGGCTCCGATCTCAACCGGCTGTACCGCCGATATATCCCCAACGAACTGGATGCACTTCGTTGGATCAGGGCCGCTCACGGCAGACTCGGATGACGGTACCAGCGTTCCACGAAACAGCCTCATCAGCGGCCCCATCTTCAGCGCGGCCGCCCGATCGAGAATCTTGGTCAGGCGTCGCCCCTTCAAGGCGTAATAAACCTGAACGTGCTGCGTGTCGGAGTGATCAAGCATGGCGGCAAGCACTCTCTTTGACACACCCAATTCCACCATTGTCGTCGCGAACGTATAGCGCAACCGACGGGAAGTAACATGAAGAGCCTGCCCCGTACGTGGGGAAAAAAGATTCATCCGAGCGGCAAACCGTTTTATCAACAGGCGGAATTCATCGACTTTAATGTGGTAGCCGTATTCACCGACGCCGGTGTCCTGACACCAACGATCAAAATTCTCGCGCATGAAGATAGGCCGGGGGTGATCGCCACAATCAACCATTTTGTTCGCATCAAGAAGCGTCCGCAAGAAGCCCGCCAGTTCGTCGCTCACGCGCTCCTCGATAAAGGCCTGCCTGGCACCAACACCCGGCTTCTTAATTCTGGGAATTGAGAGCGTCCATTGCTCCGGCACGTCAAACCCTGCAAGCACATTCCTAAAGTCTGTTTCCCGCAGCAGGCAGAAGTTGGACGGATTGCGACCGTACGCAAGACTGAGCGCGACTGCCGCGCGCTGCATTACGTGCTGACGCGCCGTCGATACATCCTCCAGCAGCGCGCGACGAAGAATCGTCACTTCGGTATCCCAGAGCGGACCGCACTCCTCATCCTCGAGTTCAACCGCAAGACGCGACGGTCGCGCGGGAATTCGAACTTCATCGAGTTCGAGAGCGAATTCCTCGTCGAAACCGAGGCAGTCCAACATTTCCGATGACCAAAGATACCAATGGCGCAGGACGTAGAAGTCGACCATTGCTTTCCGTACTCGCAGGCCCTGAATTGCCCTTTCCATCTGGGCGCGCAGCGCCGTTCGCATACGCACTGGATCAGTAATCTCGGCCAGCCCTGGCCACATATGTTGCCCCCGTTCTGAGACGGGATCGCGAAGCGCATCGACAATGGTGCGGAGACCGTTCGCCACGGTTCGGCCAGCTTGTTGAGCAAGCAGCAGCACGGCCCATCGCCGCAGCGCATAGCTCACAATCGCGTTGCAGTCGGCAAAGCTGGACCAGTCGACGGCTATGTGCTCAGTCGCCACATTAAACTTCCATACCGTGCCATGGAGGTCCATTCGACGTCCATCCCGGTCAACAACGAAATCCGGCAACGCTGGAAGGCCGTACCGCCGCAGGTGTTCCACCATAGCTTGGTTCACGTCGCTGTTCGTCATGCGTCGCTCCGGAAGATTGACCTGCCAAGGGACGCAGCCTGGTAGCTCAGGCTGATCTCACACGATTCGCGCCGGATGGCCGCATCGATATACGGCATCACTGAGTCGGCCGAGCGCCAGCCAAAGAAGTACATCATGTCCTTGTCGATTCGCTCCTCGTCCAATCCATTGCGCAAGCCAGCCTCGCGGAAGTTGGTCGCACATGTGCTGCGCAGGCAATGCGGGTGCAGACCTTCGAATTCAGGATGAACAATTGCGATCTGATCAAGGAGACCATTCACGCGCGCAAGGCTCATCGGTTGTCCGCCTCGACTTAGAAATAGGAACGGGCTCCTGCCGGCTCCTGGGATATTTCGGCGCGTCGTGCAGATGTAGTCGTTAAGGTACCTGGCTAGCGATGTGTTGCACGGTAGAAGTCTCGACTCGGTCTTGACTTGCGGCTCGTTGATCCGGGGATCACTTGGATCGTCGGGCGATCTCTTCACACGGATTTCGGGAATAGCGCGAGACAAGTGGCAGTCCGAAACCCGAAGCTTGAGCAACTCCCCCCGACGCACACCGAGCATTGCCATCATCAGCACGATCAGGAAGTTGCGCTGCCGATACGGCTTTTTCCATGGATTCTCGCGAGAGTCAGGATGGCAGATCCGCAATAGTCGTTGCTGTTGATCTGTCGACAGCGGCGTCGCATGAGTCGAAGACTCGACGCGCACGCGCCCCGCTGTTGAGAAGCTACGCTCAATGAACGTCAACCTCTCTCGCATTTCGCGAATTTCTGGGCTACCCACTGGCATCGCGAACATCGCGCACTCGAGATGCCACCTGACACACTGCGAAACGACGTTCAGACGAAACGCTACGGTGCTCGGCGAAACGATGAGCTTGCGAACTTTTCGGGTTGTCTGGAAGTTGCGCCGCAACCAGGGGTAAAGCTGACTGACGATCTCGTCCTGACTCAGACCTTCGCCAGAAACTAGACGCGTCTCCAGCGGAAACGCCTCTGCCAACGCCCAAGCCCATATATAACCGAGAGCGCGCAACGTCTTGATGAGACTGTTGACAGACAGCCTGGGACGCAGGTGCTTGATGAGATACGCGTTAATCCATGGCACCGGTTGCCTTTCCGCATCAAGCAGGATTGGAAGGCGCTCCCCTCCTGGATGCAGAACCGTAACCACGTGAAATCGCACTTGCATGCGTCTCTCCTTGATGCTGCCGACTCAAGGTACGCAATGTTTACGACTTTTTCATGGCAACGCCTGAGGAAGCCCGCGCCTCAGGATGGCTAACACCGAAAGTTGACGATATGCGTTATCAGCGAAAAATCGTCTGCCGCCGCGGTACCCCTCCGGCAAATGTTGCGGGTCAAGGAACGCTCTGAATCCCAGATATATAAAGAAAAACCCCACCAAAAGGCGGGGTTGATCTTTACATTTCTCGGATACGGGAAATCAGAACGGAATATCGTCGTCCATCTCGTCGAAGCCGCCGCCTGCCGGCGCGCTCGGACGGCTCTGGCCGCCGCCACCCGCACCGCCACGCGCTGCGCCGCCGGCACGGCCACCGCCGCCACCGCCGCGCTCCGCCTGCTCGCCGCGACCGCCGCCACCACCACCGTAGCCGCCGCCGTAACCGCCTTCGTCACCGCCGCCACCGCCGCCGCCCGAACCGCCGCGGCCGCCGAGCATCTGCATCTGTTCGGCGACGATCTCGGTCGAATAACGATCCTGGCCGTCCTGGCCCTGCCACTTGCGCGTGCGGATGCGGCCTTCGATATAGACCGACGAACCCTTCTTCAGGTATTCGCTGACGATTTCCGCCAGACGGCCGAAGAACGCGACGCGATGCCACTCGGTCATTTCCTTGAAATCGCCGCTTGCCTTGTCCTTGTAGCGGTCGGTCGTCGCGAGACGGATGTTCGCAACCGCGTCGCCGCTCGGCAGGTAACGGACTTCAGGATCGGCGCCGAGGTTGCCGACGAGGATGACCTTGTTGACGGATGCCATGTGTTTCTCCAGTAAATTCGATGCCGGGCCGCCCGCGCGTATCGCCGGAACGGCCCGCCGGGCAGGCCGGCGCGCTGCCGATGCCTGCCCGAAACAAGATTCAGGCCTTGCGCGGCGGCGCTTTCATGCTGGCCGCGATTATAAGCCACGCGGCAACGAGCCCCGAGCACGTATAAAACACCGTGTTCGCGCCGCCGTGCTTCAGCAGCCAGCCGCCCACGATGCCGCCGAGCGCGAGCCCGATCGACTGCGTGGTGTTGTAGACGCCCGTGGCCGCGCCCTTGCGCGAACCCGGCGCGAGCTTCGACACGAGCGACGGCTGCGACGCTTCCAGGATGTTGAACCCGAGGAAGTACACGAAGAGAATCGCCGCCACGATCACAATGGTATGCGGTGCGCTGCCGAGCAACAATTGACCGATCAGGATAGCCAGAATGCCGCCGAGCAGCACCGGCTTCATCTTGCCCCGTTTTTCCGCGACGATGATCGCCGGCACCATCATGATGAACGCGAGCCCCATCACCGGCAGGTAGACCTTCCAGTGCGCGGCGACCGGCAGCCCGCCGTCCACCAGCAGGCGCGGCACGACCAGGAACAGCGCCGTCTGCGTCGCATGCAGCACCAGCACGCCGAAGTTCAGGCGCAGCAGCTCGACGTTGTGCAGCACCTCGGCGAACGGCGCGCGCACGTGCACGGGCTTCGCCGCGTCGGGCACGACCCACAGCACGACGCCGATCGCGAGGATCGACAGCACGCCGACGATCGCGAACAGCCCGCTCATCCCGACCCAGTGGAACACGATCGGCGCGCCGACGATCGCGACCGCGAACGACACCCCGATCGAGCCGCCGACCATCGCCATCGCCTTCGTGCGGTTCTGTTCGGAGGTCAGGTCGGCGATGAACGCGAGCACCGCCGACGACACGGCGCCCATCCCCTGGATCACGCGGCCGACGATGATCCACGTGATGTCGTGCGCGAACGCGGCGACGAAGCTGCCGAGCGCGAAGATCACGAGGCCGGTGACGATCACCGGCTTGCGGCCGAACTTGTCGGACGCCCAGCCGTAGAAGATATAGAACAGCGACTGCGTGACGCCGTAGGCCCCGAGCGCGAGCCCGACGAGCAGCACGTTGTCGCCGCCCGGGATGGTTTTCGCATAGACCGAGAACACCGGCATGATCATGAACAGGCCGAGCATGCGCAGCGCGAAGATCGCCGCGAGCGACGTGGTCGCGCGCAGTTCGGGCGCAGTCATGCGGGAAGACGTGGCGGACGGATTGGACATCGGGAATGAATTTCGAATGATCGGAATGTCCGCCCGGCGGCGGGCGGCGGAAGATCAGGACCGGCGGCCTGGCGGCCTTTCGGACGACACGTCGGGGCCGGATGCGGGCGGCCTGCGGGCCGCGCGGAACATGCGGCGCGACCGCTTTTCCCGGCGCAGGTGTCGCCTTGCTGCCACCTGCTGTAAAGGCCAGGGGCCGTAAACGACGGTCTCGAAAAGCCGTTATAGTAGCAGGTTTGGTTCCCTCCATTTCGCCAGGTTCATGGAACAGATCCGTATCCGTGGGGCACGCACCCACAACCTGAAAAACGTCAATCTCGACCTGCCGCGCCACAAGCTGGTCGTGATTACCGGGCTGTCCGGGTCGGGCAAGTCGTCGCTCGCGTTCGACACCCTTTATGCCGAGGGCCAGCGCCGCTACGTGGAAAGCCTGTCCGCGTACGCCCGCCAGTTCCTGCAGCTGATGGAGAAGCCCGACGTCGACCTGATCGAGGGGCTGTCGCCGGCGATCTCGATCGAGCAGAAGGCGACGTCCCACAACCCGCGTTCGACCGTCGGCACGGTCACGGAAATCCACGACTACCTGCGACTTTTGTACGCACGCGTCGGCACGCCGTACTGCCCCGACCACGACATCCCGCTCGAGGCGCAGAGCGTGTCGCAGATGGTCGACGCGGCGCTCGCGCTGCCCGAGGAAACCAAGCTGATGATCCTCGCGCCCGTCGTCGCGAACCGCAAGGGCGAGCACGCCGAGCTGTTCGAGGAGATGCAGGCGCAGGGCTTCGTGCGCTTTCGCGTGCGCTCGGGCGGCGGCGCCGCGAACGAAGGCGTCGCGAAGATCTACGAGGTCGAGTCGCTGCCGAAGCTGAAGAAGAACGACAAGCACACGATCGACGTCGTCGTCGATCGCCTGAAGGTGCGCCCGGACATGAAGCAGCGGCTCGCCGAATCGTTCGAGACGGCGCTGCGCCTTGCCGACGGCCGCGCGATCGCGCTGGAAATGGATACCGATCGCGAGCACCTGTTCAGCTCGAAGTTCGCGTGCCCGATCTGCTCGTACTCGCTGCAGGAGCTCGAGCCGCGCCTGTTCTCGTTCAACAACCCGATGGGCGCGTGCCCGGAATGCGACGGCCTCGGCCAGATCACGTTCTTCGATCCGAAGCGGGTCGTCGCGCACCCGTCGCTGTCGCTGGCCGCCGGCGCGGTGAAGGGCTGGGACCGCCGCAACCAGTTCTACTTCCAGATGCTGCAGAGCCTCGCGGCGTTCTACGAATTCGACATCGACGCCGCGTTCGAGGATCTCCCCGAAAAGATCCGCAAGGTGCTGCTGTTCGGCTCGGGCAAGCAGACGATCCCGTTCTCGTACATCAACGAGCGCGGCCGCACGACGATCCGCGAACACGTGTTCGAAGGGATCATCCCTAACCTCGAACGCCGCTACCGCGAGACCGATTCGGTCGCGGTGCGCGAAGAGCTGTCGAAGTACCAGAACAACCAGCCGTGCCCGTCGTGCGACGGCACGCGCCTGCGCCGCGAGGCGCGCCACGTGCGGATCGGCACCGGCGACCACGCACGGGGCATCTATGAAATCAGCGGCTGGCCGCTGCGCGACGCGCTCGGCTATTTCGACGGGCTGACGCTCGACGGCGCGAAGCGCGAGATCGCCGACAAGGTGATCAAGGAAATCGTCGCGCGCCTGACGTTCCTGAACAACGTCGGCCTCGACTACCTGTCGCTCGAGCGCAGCGCCGAGACCCTGTCGGGCGGCGAGGCGCAGCGCATCCGGCTCGCGTCGCAGATCGGCTCGGGGCTCACGGGCGTGATGTACGTGCTCGACGAGCCGTCGATCGGCCTGCACCAGCGCGACAACGACCGCCTGATCGCGACGCTCAAGCACCTGCGCGACCTCGGCAATTCGGTGATCGTCGTCGAGCACGACGAGGACATGATCCGCACGGCCGACTACGTCGTCGACATGGGCCCGGGCGCGGGCGAGCACGGCGGCGTCGTGGTGGCCGAAGGCACGCCGAAGCAGGTTCAGTCGAATCCGCAGTCGCTGACCGGCCAGTACCTCGTCGGCAAGCGCGTGATCGAGTATCCGGACGAGCGCATATCGCCCGATCCGGAGCGGATGCTGCGCATCGTCGACGCGCACGGCAACAACCTGAAGCACGTCGATCTCGAACTGCCGGTCGGCCTGCTGACCTGCATCACCGGCGTGTCGGGCTCCGGCAAGTCGACGCTGATCAACGACACGCTGTATCACGCGGTCGCGCGCCACCTGTACGGCTCGGCCGCCGAGCCGGCGCCGCACGAGGCGATCGAGGGCCTCGAGCACTTCGACAAGGTGATCAACGTCGACCAGTCGCCGATCGGCCGCACGCCGCGCTCGAACCCGGCCACGTATACGGGCCTGTTCACGCCGATCCGCGAGCTGTTCTCGGGCGTGCCGACGTCGAAGGAGCGCGGCTACGATCCGGGCCGTTTCTCGTTCAACGTGAAGGGCGGCCGCTGCGAATCGTGCCAGGGCGACGGCGTGCTGAAGGTCGAGATGCACTTCTTGCCGGACGTGTACGTGCCGTGCGACGTGTGCCACGGCAAGCGCTACAACCGCGAAACGCTCGAAGTGCAGTACAAGGGCAAGAACATCAGCGAAGTGCTCGACATGACGGTCGAGCACGCGTACGCGTTCTTCAGCGCGGTGCCGGTCATCGCGCGCAAGCTGAAGACGCTGCTCGACGTCGGCCTCGGCTATATCCGCCTCGGCCAGTCGGCCACGACGCTGTCGGGCGGCGAGGCGCAGCGCGTGAAGCTGTCGCTGGAGCTGTCCAAGCGCGACACCGGCCGCACGCTGTACATCCTCGACGAGCCGACCACCGGCCTGCACTTCCACGACATCGCGCTGCTGCTCGAAGTGATCCACCGGCTGCGCGACCAGGGCAACACGGTCGTGATCATCGAGCACAACCTCGACGTAATCAAGACGGCCGACTGGGTGATCGACCTCGGCCCCGAAGGCGGCGCCGGCGGCGGCCAGATCATCGCGCAGGGCACGCCCGAGCAGATCGCGAAGACGAAGGCGAGCTTCACCGGCAAGTACCTCGCGCCGCTGCTCAAGCGTCCGACCCGCAAAGTCGCGGCCGGCTGACGCCCGTTCGCCCTTCCCCGCGCGCGGCCGCCCGGCCGCGCGCCCGTCGAGGGCGATCGCGCCCCCTCGTTTTCCCTTCTGCGTTTACACCATGCGCCAAACGGCCCGTTTGCGGACCATAATGGCAGCTATACTTTACGGCCGTAAGGTTCGTCATCCGCACCAATCCGGTGCGGCGCCGGGCGACCCGCGCTCTGCCGCGTGCCGCGCGGCACGACCCAGGGACAACAGGAATCCACGATGGAGAAGCAACAAGAGTCGCGCGATACGCAGAACCGCGAGCCGCACCTGCGCAGCGTGCGGCTGACGAGCGACTTGAGCCTGCCGAAGCTGTCGGCGCTCGAGATCGGCAGCTATCTCCTTGCGCTCGTCATGATGTGGCTCGTCCTCGAGCTCAAGCTGCTCGGCGGGATGCTGGCCGGCCTGCTCGTCTATCAGCTGATCCACACGATCGCACCGGTGATCGAACGCCACACCACCAGCATGCGCGCGCGCTGGGTCGCGGTCGTACTGCTGTCGATCGCGATCGTCGGCGCGCTCACCGGCCTGACGCTCGCCATCATCGAACACTTCGAGCACACGGTGCCGAACCTGCAGAGCCTGCTCGGCCAACTGATGCAGATCGTCGAGCAGACCCGCGCACGCACGCCGTCCTGGATCGCCAATCTGCTGCCCGTCGACGTCGAACAGATGAAGACGAAGGCGGCCGTGCTGATGCACTCGCACATGGACCAGCTCCAGCAAAGCGGCAAGAGCGTCGCGCGCGGCTTCGGCCACGTGCTGTTCGGGATGATCATCGGCGCGATGATCGCGATCGGCGTCGAGCAGGGCAAGGCGCGCCGGCCGCTGTCGACCGCGCTCGTCACGCGCGTGTCGCGCTTCGCCGACGCGTTTCGCCGCATCGTGTTCGCGCAGATCAAGATCTCGGCGATCAACGCGGCCTTCACCGGCATCTACCTGCTCGTCGCGCTGCCGATCTTCCATCAGCGGCTGCCGCTGTCGAAAACGCTCGTGCTCGTCACGTTCATCGTCGGCCTGCTGCCCGTGATCGGCAACCTGATCTCGAACACGCTGATCGTCGCGGTGTCGCTGTCGGTCAGCATGGGCACCGCGATCGCGTCGCTCGCGTTCCTCGTGGTCATCCACAAGCTCGAATACTTCCTGAACGCGAAGATCATCGGCGGCCAGATCGAGTCGCGCGCGTGGGAGCTGCTGCTCGCGATGCTGATTATGGAAGCCGCGTTCGGGCTGCCGGGCGTGATCGCCGCGCCGATTTTCTATGCGTACCTGAAACGCGAGCTGTACCTGCTGCGGCTGATCTGAAGCCGCCCGCTCGCCAACGGCCATAAAAAAACGCCGCGCCCGTGAATGAAGGGCGCGGCGTTTTCGTTTGCAGAGCCAGCCTGTCGCGGCCGACGGATCAGCGGAACACGACCGTCTTCGTCCCGTTCAGCACGATCCGGTGCTCGACGTGCCACTTCACCGCCCGCGCGAGCGTCACGCATTCGACGTCGCGGCCGATCGCGGTCAGCTGGTCGGGCGTCATGCTGTGGTCGACGCGCTCGACTTCCTGCTCGATGATCGGGCCTTCGTCGAGATCGGTCGTCACGTAGTGCGCGGTCGCGCCGATCAGCTTCACGCCGCGGTCGAACGCCTGGTAGTAAGGCTTCGCCCCCTTGAAGCTCGGCAGGAACGAATGGTGGATGTTGATCGCGCGCCCGGCGAGCTGCGCGCACATGTTCGGCGACAGGATCTGCATGTAGCGCGCGAGCACGACGAGATCGGCCTGATGCTCGTCGATCACTTCCAGCACGCGCGCTTCCTGCGCGGCCTTCGCGGCATCGGACGAGCCGCCGATCAGCGGGAAGTGATGGAACGGAATGTTGTAGCTCGCGGCGAGCTGGTAGAACTCCTTGTGGTTCGACACGATCGCCGGAATCTCGATCGGCAGCTGCCCGGTGCGATAGCGGAACAGCAGATCGTTCAGGCAGTGGCCGATCTTCGACACCATGATCACGACGCGCGGCTTCACGGCCGCATCGTGCAGCTCCCAGCGCATCGAGAACTGCTCGGCGAGCGGCGCGAATTCCTTGCGAAGCGTGTCGAGCGCCGACGCGGCATCCACGCCGCCGCCGTCCTGCTCGAAGTGCACGCGCATGAAGAACTCGCTGGTGCGGCTGTCGCCGAACTGCGCGGAATCGAGGATGTTGTTGCTGCGCTCGAACAGGAAGCCCGAGACCGCATGGACGATGCCGTGCCGGTCGGGGCACGACAGTTTCAAGATAAAGCTGTGATCGGTCGGCATGACCGCTACTCCCATTGTTTCCGTATTCGTCAAATTGGCCGTTCGCGCCGCACGGCGCACGTCGCTGTGCACGTCACGCAGCCGGCACGAACAGCGCGTCGATGCCGGCCGCGTCGGCCGCCGCAATCCAGCGGTGGCGCAGCAGCGTGTCGAGCGTCGCGAGGCTCGCATCCATCGTCGCACGGCCTTCGCGCAGCCAGCCGATCACCTCGGGCACGCCGGCCAGCAGGTGCTCGGCCACTTCGCCGTCCTGGTTGCGCGGCGCGAAGTCGTGCGGCAGCGGCAGGTCGTACACGAAGATCAGTTCCGACTGCGTGCCTTCCGGCAGCGCGTTCAGCACCTGCACCGTGCGGCCCGCGATCGCGCGCGCCGACAGGTCGGCCGGAATGCCGGCTTCTTCCCAGCACTCCTTCGCGAGCGTCTCGTGAACGCCCAGCCCCCAGCCGATACCGCCGGCGACGACGTTGTCGAGCATGCCGGGGTCGGTGGCCTTGGTCGCGCTGCGGCGGCCGAGCCACATCTTCGGCGTCGCCGCAGCGGTCGGCTCGCCCGGCGCAACCGCATATTCTACGATGCCGTTCACGTGCACCGCATAGGTCTGCGTGCCGAAGAAGCGCGACGCCGCGCGCTCGATGTAGGCGAGCGGCGGATCGTCGAAGCGGTTGCGGATCGCGTAGATCTCGTCGCGCCAGCCGGGAATCGCGCCTTCGGCCGCGAGCGCGCCGATCGCGCTGGCCAGCGCCATGCTGCGCGCGTCGACCGAATCGTAGCGCGCCGACAGCACGACCCGATCGGCGGTCAGTTCGAACACGTCGGGCCAGCGCGCGAGCTTCGCGACGTCCTGGCGGCGCACCCAGCCGACCGCCTGGCCGGCGATCTCGAAGCGCAGGTGCGCGGCCGGATCGAAGCGGCGCGCGGCCGCGATGCACGGAAACGTCATCGCGCTCAGTCCTTCAGCGCGACGCGGATGCCGATCGCGATGAACGTCGCGCCGGCGATCCGGTCGAGCCACACGCCGGCTTTCGGGCGGCGCTTCAGCCACGCGCCGATCATGCCCGCGCCGACGCCGAACAGCGAGAAGACCGCGGCCGTCTGCAACATGAACAGCGCGCCGAGCTCGAACATCTGGAGCGTCACGCCCTGCGCGCCGTGCGGATCGACGAACTGCGGCAGGAACACGACGAAGAACAGCGTGACCTTCGGGTTCATCAGGTTGCCGATCACGCTCTGCCGGAAAATCGTGGCGAGCGGCTGCGGCGGGCGCGCATGCGCGTTCGCGAGCCCCTGGCTGCGCAGCGCCTTGATGCCGATCCACACGAGGTACGCGGCGCCCGCGAGCTTCAGGATCTGGAACGCGACCGGCGACGAGCGCAGCACGGCCGCGACGCCGAGCGCCGCGAGCGTCGTGTGGAACAGGATTCCGGCGGTGAAGCCGAGCGCGGCGACGAAGCCGGCCGCGCGGCCCTGCGAGATGCCGCGTGCGAGGACCTGCAGGTTGTCGGGACCCGGCGCGAACGTGATCGCGATCGACGTGGCGAGAAACAGCATGAAGTTGGGCATCGTGACCTCGCTGCGGAATGTGACCCAAGCGTGAATCAAGGCAAGCCGCGACGGCCGGCCCCGACGGGCCGGCGTTCAATGGCCGGCGAATTCGGTAACGGTATAGACGGGCAGTCCGGCGTTGCGCAGCAGCGTCGAGCCGCCGAGATCGGGCAGGTCGATGATCGCCGCGCCTTCGACGACCTCCGCGCCGAGCCGCTCCAGCAGGTTGCGTCCCGCCATCATCGTGCCGCCGGTCGCGATCAGGTCGTCCATGATGATCACGCGATCGCCGGGCTTGCACGCATCTTCGTGGATCTCGACCGTCGCGCTGCCGTATTCGAGATCGTACGATTCCGAACGCGTCTTGTACGGCAGCTTGCCGACCTTGCGGATCGGCACGAAGCCGACGCTCAGCTCGTAAGCGACGATCGGCGCGATGATGAAGCCGCGCGCGTCGAGGCCCGCGACGTAATCGAGCTTCGCGTCGACATAGCGTTCGACGAACAGGTCGACGAGGATGCGCAGCGCCTTCGGGCTCTGCAGCAGCGTCGTGATGTCGCGGAACTGCACGCCCGGCTGCGGCCAGTCGGGCACCGTGCGGATCTGGCTGTGGATGAAGGCGACCGGATCGAGCGGTGCGCCCGGCGACGAATGCGGCATGAAACTCTCCGAAAAAAACGGTGCGCGAAGATCGGGCACCGTTTCTGATCAATACGGGTCGGGTCGTGAATCGCGGCTCACGCGGCCGCGGCCGGCGGGTCGCGCCGATGGCGCGACAACCGCTCCTCCGCGAGCGCGAGCGCCTCGGGCAGCCCGCGCAGCACCACGATGTCGCTCGCGCGCAGCTTGGTCTGCGGATCGGGTTCGACGCCGCGGATGCCGTGCCGGCGGATCGCCGTGACTTCCAGCCCGAGCGCGTACAGCCCGAGTTCTTCCAGCGAACGCCCGACCGCGTCCGCGCGCGCATCGACCGGCACCGATTGTAGCCGCACCTGCTCGTGATCGTCGTCGTCCGCATCGTCCGCGCCGCGGAAATAGCCGCGCAGCAGGCTGTAGCGCTCGTCGCGCATCTCCTCGACGCGCCGCACGACCTTGCGCATCGGCACGCCGACCAGCACCAGCGTGTGCGACGCGAGCATCAGGCTGCCCTCGACGATCTCCGGAATCACCTCGGTCGCGCCGGCCGCGAGCAGCTTCTCGAGATCGGCGTCGTCGACGGTACGCACGATCGCGGGCAGCGTCGGCTCCAGCTCGTGCACGTGATGCAGCACGCGCAGCGCCGACGGCGTGTTCGCATAGGTGATCGCGACGGCCGCCGCCCGGTGGATACCGGCCGCGAGCAGCGATTCGCGGCGCGCGGCGTCGCCGAACACGACCGATTCGCCGGCCGTCGCGGCCGCGCTCACACGATCGGGGTCGAGGTCGAGCGCGACGTACGAAATGCCTTCCTGCTCGAGCATGCGCGCCAGGTTCTGGCCCGCGCGGCCGTAGCCGCAGATGATCACGTGGCCGCGCTGCTTGAGGCTTTGCGTTGCGATCCGCGTCATCTGCAGCGACTGCTGCATCCATTCGGTCGACGACAGCCGCATCACGATGCGGTCCGCGTTCTGGATCAGGAACGGCGCGGCGAGCATCGACAGCAGCATCGACGCGAGAATCGCCTGCAGCAGCGTCGAATCGACGAGGTGCCGGTCGAGGATCAGGTTCAGCAGCACGAAGCCGAATTCGCCGGCCTGCGCGAGGCCGATGCCGGTGCGCATCGCGACGCCCGGCGTCGCGCCGAACAGCCGCGCGAGCCCGGCGATCATCGTCGCCTTGAACAGGATCTGCCCGACGAAGAAGCCGAGCACGATCAACGGATGCTCCCAGATCACGCGCGGATCGAGCAGCATCCCGGTCGTTACGAAGAACAGGCCGAGCAGCACGTCGCGGAACGGCTTGATGTCCTCCTCCACCTGATGGCGGAACGGCGTCTCGGAAATGAGCATCCCCGCGATGAACGCGCCGAGCGCGAGCGACAGGCCGAAGCGGTCGGTGATGAACGCGGCGCCGAGCGTGACGAGCAGCAGGTTCAGCACGAACAGCTCCTGCGAGCGGCGCCGCGCGACCACGTTGAGCCAGCGCGTCATGAAGCGCTGGCCGATGACGAGCAGCAGCGCGAGCGCGATCACGATCTTGACGGCCGCGAAGCCGAGCGTGAGCGCGAGGTCCTTCGACGATTCGGCGCCGAACGCGGCGATCACGATCAGCAGCGGCACGACCGCGAGATCCTGGAACAGCAGCACGCCGAAGATGTTGCGGCCATGCTCGGTCTCGATCTCGAGCCGCTCGGCGAGCATCTTCGACACGATCGCCGTCGACGACATCGCGAGCGCGCCGCCGAGCGCGATGCTGCCCTGCCACGTAATGTGCACCCAGTGCTCGAACAGCGCGCCGAGCACGAGCGCGAGCACGAGGGTCGCGACGACCTGCAGCAGGCCGAGCCCGAACACGAGCCGCTGCATCGACCTCAGCTTCGCCAGGGAGAATTCGAGGCCGATCGAAAACATCAGGAACACCACGCCGAATTCCGCGAGGTGCTCGGCCCGTTCGAGATCCGCCGCGACGCCGAATGCGTGCGGGCCGACCAGGATGCCGACGGTCAGGTAGCCGAGCATCGGCGGCAGGTTCAACGAGCGGAATACGACGACGCCCACCACCGAGGCCAGCAGCAGCAGCAGGGTCATTTCGAGCGGGGAAATCACAGGCGAAGCGTCCTCGTTCGTCGGGGCCACGGCAAGGCGGGCGCGGGTGGTGGCGGTGGACAGGCGGCATCGGACGAGTCCGAAGCGCGGCGCGGCGAACAAACGCCTTTGCTATACTCCGCGCATGATAGCGAAAATCAATGATGATCGGGCGCTCGCGCTCGCCCGCGACGTGCTCGACATCGAGGCGGACGCCGTGCGCGCGCTGCGCGACCAGCTCGACGGCGGCTTCGTCGAGGCCGTGTCGCTGCTGCTCGGCTGCCGCGGCCGCGTCGTGGTTTCCGGGATCGGCAAATCGGGGCATATCGCCCGCAAGATCGCGGCCACGCTGGCCAGCACCGGTACGCCGGCCTTCTTCGTCCACCCTGCCGAGGCCAGCCACGGCGACCTCGGGATGGTCACCTCCGACGACGTCTTCATCGGCATCTCCTATTCCGGCGAATCGGAAGAACTCGTCGCGATCCTGCCGCTCGTGAAGCGGATCGGCGCGAAGCTGATCGCGATCACGGGCCGTGCGGAGTCGAGCCTGGGCACGCTCGCCGACGTGCACCTGAACGCCGCGGTGTCGAAGGAAGCGTGCCCGCTGAACCTCGCGCCCACCGCGAGCACGACCGCCGCGCTCGCGCTCGGCGACGCGCTCGCCGTCGCCGTGCTCGACGCGCGCGGCTTCGGCTCGGACGATTTCGCGCGCTCGCATCCGGGCGGCGCGCTCGGCCGCCGCCTGCTCACCTACGTGCGCGACGTGATGCGCTCGGGCGACGACGTCCCGTCCGTCGGGCTCGATGCCACGCTGTCGGACGCGCTGTTCCAAATCACCGCGAAGCGCCTCGGCATGACGGCCGTGGTCGACGCCGGCGGCAAGGTCGCCGGCATCTTCACGGACGGCGACCTGCGCCGCGTGCTCGCCCGCGACGGCGACTTCCGCACGCTGCCGATCACCGAAGTCATGACGCGCAACCCACGCACGATCGCGCCGGATCACCTGGCCGTCGAGGCCGTGGAACTGATGGAGCGCCACCGGATCAACCAGATGCTGGTCGTCGATGCCGACGGCGCGCTGATCGGCGCGCTGAACATGCACGACCTGTTTTCGAAGAAGGTGATCTGATGAGCGCAGCGCTGACTGCGGCCGAACGCGCGAGCCGCGTGAAGCTGATGATTTTCGACGTCGACGGCGTGCTGACCGACGGCGGCCTGCTGTTTACCGCGGCCGGCGACGCGATGAAGTCGTTCAATTCGCTCGACGGCCACGGCGTGAAGCTGCTCGGCGAAGCCGGCATCGCGACCGCGATCATCACGGGCCGCCGCTCGGAGATCGTCGCGGCGCGCGCGAAGGAGATGAAGATCGCGCACCTGTTCCAGGGCGTCGAGAACAAGCTCGCCGTGTTCGCCGACCTGATCGCGTCGCTCGGCCTGACGGCCGACGCATGCGGCTACATGGGCGACGACTGGCCCGACCTGCCGGTGCTGCTGCGCTGCGGCTTCGCCACGGCTCCCGCGAACGCGCACCCCGAGGTGATCGCCCGCGCGCACTGGGTCGCCGAGGCCCGCGGCGGCCACGGCGCCGTGCGCGAGGTCTGCGATGCGATCCTGCGCGCGCAGCGCCGCTACGACGCGCTGCTCGCCGCCGCCTGCGGAGCCTGACCGATGAGTACGCATTTCCGTTGGACCCAGATGCTGCCGCTCGCCGCGGTCGCCGCGCTCGCGGGCGTCACCTGGTGGCTGCTGCAGGCCACGCTGCCGCCGCCCGGCGAGGGCGTCGCGCAGCCGAAGCGCCACACGCCCGATTATTTCGCGGACAACTTCTCGGTCACCGAACTCGACCAGACCGGCACGACCCAGTACCGGCTGACGGCCGCGAAGCTGGTCCATTACGAAGACACCGAAGGCAGCGACCTGACCGATCCGGCCATGCGCGCGTTCCAGCCCGGCAAGCCGGTCGTGACGACCACCGCGAAGCGCGGCACCGTCAACGGCGACGTGTCGATCGTCGATTTGTACGACGACGCGCGCATCCTGCGCGCGGCCGGCGGCGGCGATCCGCAGATGCAGGCCGATTCCCAGCATTTCCGGATCTTCGTCAATGACGATGTGATCCAGACCGAAAAGCCGGTTAAACTTCAGCGCGGCCTGTCGCTCGTCAACGCGACCGACGGCATGAAGTACAACAACGTCACCCGGGTCATCGAGCTTTACGGCAACGTGCGCGGCACGATTGCCGCCGCGGACACGTCCGGCGGCTCGAAAGGTCAACCCAAGTGACGCATCCCTCACGTGACTGCATGAACGAACCGTTCCCTCGACTGATTTCCGGCGGCGCTGCGCGCGCCGTCCGCGCCGCGCTCGCCGCGACGCTCGTGGCGCTCCCGCTCGTCGGGCTGGCGCCGCTCGCCCATGCCGAGAAGGCCGACCAGAACAAGCCGATCAACGTCGAGGCCGACAACCTGACCTACGACGATCTGAAGCAGGTCACGGTCGCGACCGGCAACGTCGTGATCACGAAGGGCACGATCATCATCAAGGGCGATCGCGTCGAAGTACGCCAGGACCCGGAAGGCTATCAGTATGCGACGTCGTTCGGCAGCGGCAAGAAGCACGCGACGTTCCGCCAGAAGCGCGAAGGCCTCGACGAATACATCGACGGCGACGCCGAACGCATCGACTACGACGGCAAGCAGGACCTGACCACGCTGACCACCGCCGCGACCGTGCGCCGCCTGCAGGGCACGTCGACGGTCGCCGACACCGTGCACGGCAGCGTGATCACGTACGACGGCCAGCGCGACTTCTACACCGCGAAGGGCGGCAAGGACGTCGCGGCGCCGGGCAACCCGAACGGCCGCGTGCGCGCGATGCTGTCGCCGAAGAACGGCGGCCCCGCGCCGCTGAACGGCGCGCCGGCCAAGCTGTCGCCGTCGACCACGATCCAGGGAGCACCGGGCCAATGAACGCGCTCCCGAACCGCCAGCCGGCCGGCACGACGAGCTCGCTCGTCGTCCGCAACCTGAAGAAGCGCTACGGCTCGCGCACGGTCGTCAAGGACGTGTCGCTCGACGTGAAGAGCGGCGAAGTCGTCGGCCTGCTCGGCCCGAACGGCGCCGGCAAGACCACGTCGTTCTACATGATCGTCGGCCTCGTGCCGACGGACGCGGGCGAAATCTCGCTGAACGGCAGCTCGATCGGCCTGCTGCCGATCCACAAGCGCGCGTCGCTCGGCCTGTCGTACCTGCCGCAGGAAGCGTCCGTGTTCCGCAAGCTGACCGTCGAGCAAAACATCCGCGCGGTGCTCGAGCTGCAGTACGGCGAAGACGGCAAGCGACTGTCGAAGGATGCGATCTCGTCGCGCACCGAAGCGCTGCTCGACGAGTTGCAGATCGGCCACCTGCGCGAGAACCCCGCGCTGTCGCTGTCGGGCGGCGAACGACGCCGCGTCGAAATCGCGCGCGCCCTCGCGACCAACCCGAGCTTCATCCTGCTCGACGAACCGTTCGCCGGCGTCGACCCGATCGCGGTGCTCGAGATCCAGAAAATCGTCAAGTTCCTGAAACAGCGCAACATCGGCGTGCTGATCACGGACCACAACGTCCGCGAAACGCTCGGCATCTGCGACCACGCGTACATCATCAGCGACGGGTCGGTGCTGGCCGCCGGCGCGCCGAGCGAAATCATCGAAAACGAAAGCGTGCGCCGCGTGTACCTCGGCGAACACTTCCGCATGTAACGCCCTCCTCGTGGCTGGCTGCACCCCGCCCGGCATCGCCGCGCGGGGCTGCGCCCCGCTTTGCATCCACGCCCGCGGCCCTGCCCGCGGCCGGGCGGCGCGCCGCGCGTAATCGCGGATGGCTCAATGCGCCTGGGTCGTGGCAAACTGCCGGTATGACTCCCTCCTTGCCATGAAAGCCAGCCTTCAACTCCGCCTGTCGCAACATCTTGCGCTGACGCCCCAGCTGCAGCAGTCGATCCGGCTCCTGCAGTTGTCGACGCTCGAATTGCAGCAGGAAGTCGCGATGGCCGTCGCGCAGAACCCGCTGCTCGAGAACGACGACGAATGGATCGCGAGCCCGCTGCGCGTCGCGGCCGACGGATCGCTGATCGCGCAGACGCCGCCCGCCTCGAACACCGAACCCGCCGCGGCCAACGGCAGCAGTACGTCCAGCGATCGCGCGGAGCGCGACGAGCCGGCCGGCGCCGACGAATACGACGGTTACGGCTCCGCCGACGGCAACGACGGCCCGCAGTGGAACCTCGACGAATACGGCCGCTCGAGCGGCGCGTCCGACGACGACGACTTGCCGCCGCTGCAGGTGCAGGAAGCCGCGACGTCGCTGCGCGACCACCTGTCCGCGCAGTTGCGCGTCACGCAGGCCGGCCCGCGCGATCGCGCGCTCGTGATGTTCCTGATCGAATCGCTCGACGACGACGGCTACCTGACCGCCACGCTCGACGAAGTGCTCGCCGACCTGCCGCCCGAACTCGAAATCGACTGCGACGAACTGAACGCGGCGCTCGCGCTGCTGCACAGCTTCGACCCGGCCGGCGTCGGCGCCCGCTCGGCCTCCGAATGCCTGAAGCTCCAGCTGCTGCGCCTCGATCCGTCCCCCACGCGCACGCTCGCGCTCGAGATCGTGTCGCAGCATCTCGAACTGCTCGCCGCACGCGACTTCACACGGTTGCGCAAGCACCTGAAGGCGAGCGACGACGCGCTGCGCGACGCGCATGCGCTGATCCGCTCGCTGGAGCCGTTCCCCGGCGCCGCATACGGCAAGGCCGAGGCCGACTACGTCGTGCCCGACATCATCGTGAAGAAGGCCGGCCAGGGATGGCTCGCGGAGCTCAATCCGGAGGTCGTGCCGCGCCTGCGGATCAACAACCTGTACGCGAACATCCTGCGCAACAGCCGCGGCGATCCGTCGGCCGGATCGCTGAAGCAGCAGCTCCAGGAAGCACGCTGGTTGATCAAGAACATCCAGCAGCGTTTCGAGACGATCCTGCGTGTCGCGCAGGCTATTGTCGAGCGTCAGAAGAATTTCTTTGCGCACGGTGAAATTGCCATGCGCCCCTTGGTTTTGCGGGAAATAGCTGATACGCTGGGCCTACACGAGTCGACTGTCAGCCGTGTGACAACCGGGAAGTACATGCTGACCCCGTTCGGGACGCTGGAATTTAAGTACTTCTTCGGATCTCACGTCTCGACCGACACCGGTGGCGCCGCCTCGTCGACCGCCATCCGAGCCCTCATCAAGCAACTGATAGGAGCTGAAGACCCAAAATCGCCACTTTCGGACAGCCGCATTGCCGAGCTGCTGGCAGAACAGGGTTTCGTGGTCGCGCGCCGCACGGTTGCGAAATATCGCGAAGCCCTCAAGATCCCGGCAGTGAATCTGCGCAAGTCTCTTTAAGCCTGCTGCCTGCCCGGCGGCAGGCGTGTCCCGACCACCGCGCACACGGGGAACAGGCCGGGCGACCTGTCCGCGATACGCCGCCTTTCCGCGGCATGGGCAAGTCGACCGGAGCGCCGCCTCGATGCGGCCGGGTGGTCACTCGCTTGGAGAAGCACTATGAACCTGAAGATCAGTGGACATCATCTCGAAGTCACGCCTGCCATTCGCGAATACGTGATCACCAAGCTGGACCGGGTGCTACGGCATAGCGATCAGGTGATCGATGGCACTGTGATCCTCTCGGTCGACAACCACAAGGAAAAGGACAAGCAGCAGCGCGCGGAAATCAACCTGCACCTGAAGGGCAAGGACATCTTCGTCGAAAGCGCGAACGGCAACCTGTATGCCGCGATCGATCTGTTGATCGACAAGCTGGATCGCCAGGTCGTCAAGCACATGGAGCGCCTGCAAACGCACGCGCACGACCCGATCAAGCTGCAGCCGTCGATCGACCAGATCGAACTGCCGCCGCAATAACCGTCACAGCAACACGCACGCCGCCCGGTTCGCCGGGCGTTTTTTTTGCCACGCCGAGCGCAGGTGCCACCGGTCCGTCCGTGCTGCGCCACGCACGCGGCTGTGCTCTATAATGTTCCGGTTATCGCCGGGGGGTGTTGGATGCGGTAGCGGCGTTGCAGGTTGCCATGCCACATGCCTTGATATCGCCGAACATGGAAAATCAGTCCGCCGCCGCAAGGAGACCCCAGGCCGCCCAATCGCCTGCCAACATGAATCGCCTAGCCAAAATCCTGCCCATAGAGAACGTCGTCATCGACCTCTCGGTCACCAGCAAGAAACGCGTCTTCGAACAAGCCGGGCTGATGTTCGAGAATCAGAACGGCATCGGCCGCAGCACCGTCACGGACAACCTGTTCGCGCGCGAGCGCCTCGGTTCGACCGGGCTCGGCGAAGGTGTCGCGATTCCGCACGGCCGCATCAAGGGCCTCAAGCATCCGCTCGCCGCGTTCGTCCGCCTCGCCGATGCGATCCCGTTCGAAGCGCCCGACGGTCAGCCTGTCGGTCTCCTGATCTTCCTGCTCGTCCCCGAGCAAGCCACCCAGCAGCACCTCGAGATCCTGTCGGAAATCGCGCAACTGCTGTCCGACCGCGACGCACGCGAGCGTCTGCACAACGAAACGGATATCGCCGAGTTGCATCGCCTGCTCACTCAGTGGCAACCTTGAGTTGTTCCGGGCGGAATATTTCCCCGTACGAGGCGGCACGCGCCGCCCAGGGCCGCCCGGCGCCGGCCCGGCATGGCGACGTCCGTCGCCGCGCGCCCGCACCGGCCCATTGGAGTGACGAGAGTCATGGATACGTCCAGCATCAACGCCCAGAGCATCTTCGACGACAACGCAGCGACGCTGAAACTGAGCTGGCTGACGGGGCATGAAGGCTGGGAGCGCGGCTTTTCGGCCGACACGGTCGGTAACGCAACGTCGAGCGCCGACCTCGTCGGCCACCTGAACCTGATCCACCCGAACCGGATCCAGGTGCTCGGCGAAGCCGAAATCGACTACTACCAGCGCCAGACCGACGAAGACCGCTCGCGCCACATGGCCGAGCTGATCGCACTCGAACCTCCGTTTCTCGTCGTCGCCGGCGGCGCCGCGGCGCCGCCCGAACTGGTGCTGCGCTGCACGCGCTCGTCCACGCCGCTGTTCACGACGCCGATGTCGGCCGCCGCGGTGATCGACAGCCTGCGGCTCTACATGTCGCGCATCCTCGCGCCGCGCGCGACGCTGCACGGCGTGTTTCTCGACATCCTCGGGATGGGCGTGCTGCTGACCGGCGATTCCGGCCTCGGCAAGAGCGAGCTCGGCCTCGAGCTGATCAGCCGCGGCCACGGCCTCGTCGCCGACGACGCGGTCGATTTCGTCCGTCTTGGCCCCGATTTCGTCGAAGGCCGCTGCCCGCCGCTGCTGCAGAACCTGCTCGAAGTGCGCGGCCTCGGCCTGCTCGACATCAAGACGATCTTCGGCGAAACCGCGGTGCGACGAAAAATGAAGCTGAAGCTGATCGTCCAGCTCGTGCGTCGCCCCGACGGCGAATTCCAGCGCCTGCCGCTCGAAAGCCAGACCGTCGACGTGCTCGGTTTGCCGATCAGCAAGGTCACGATCCAGGTCGCGGCCGGCCGCAACCTCGCGGTGCTCGTCGAGGCGGCCGTCCGGAACACGATCCTGCAGTTGCGCGGAATCGACACGTTGCGCGATTTCATGGATCGGCAACGACTCGCGATGCAGGATCCCGACAGTCAGTTCCCCGGCAAACTGGTGTAACCCGCACGCGCCGGCCGCGCAACGCCGACGCGTCGAGCCGGTGCTATGATGAAACGTCAGGATTCTCCGTTCCCATGCGCATCGTCCTCATCACCGGCATCTCCGGCTCAGGCAAGTCCGTCGCGCTGAACGCGCTCGAGGACGCAGGCTATTACTGCGTCGACAACCTGCCGCCGCACGTGCTTCCCGAACTCGCCCGCTACCTCGAGCAGGACGGCCAGCGCCGGCTCGCGGTTGCGATCGACGCGCGCTCGAGCGCATCGCTCGACGAAATGCCCGGCCTGATCCGCGAGCTGTCCCGCGAGCACGACGTGCGCGTGCTGTTCCTCAACGCGAGCACCCAGGCGCTGATCCAGCGCTTCTCCGAAACGCGCCGCCGCCATCCGTTGTCCGGCTCGCTGTCGCACGATGCGGACGTCGGCCTGCTGTCGTCGCTCGAGGAAGCGATCGAGCGCGAGCGCGAGCTTGTCGCGCCGCTCGCCGAATTCGGCCACCAGATCGATACCAGCACGCTGCGCGCGAACGCGCTGCGCACCTGGGTCAAGCGCTTCATCGAGCAAAAGAACAACGACCTGATGGTGATGTTCGAATCGTTCGGCTTCAAGCGCGGCGTGCCGCTCGACGCCGACCTGATGTTCGACGTGCGCGCGCTGCCGAATCCGTACTACGACCACGAGTTGCGCCCGCTCACCGGGCTCGACCAGCCGGTCATCGCCTTTCTCGACGCACTGCCGATCGTCCACCAGATGATCGACGACATCCATGCGTTCCTGATGAAATGGCTGCCGCACTTCCGCGACGACAACCGCAGCTACCTGACCGTCGCCATCGGCTGCACGGGCGGCCAGCATCGCTCGGTGTTCATCGCGGAAACGCTCGCCGCGCGCCTGGCGCGCGAGGCGAACGTGATCGTGCGGCATCGTGACGCGCCCGTGGATGTCGACGCGTCGTCGCGGCTCGTCTCCGAGGTCGACCGACCCTAGCGACACCCGCCCCCACGCCCGCGCGCCATGTCCTCCCTATCGACCACCCTGATCGACCTGCCGCTGTTTCCGCTGCACACGGTGCTGTTTCCTGGAGGGCTGCTCCCGCTCAAGGTGTTCGAGGCGCGCTATCTCGACATGTCGCGCGCCTGCCTGCGCGACGACGCACCGTTCGGCGTGTGCCTGCTCAAGAGCGGGCCCGAAGTCGCGCAGGACGGCGCGGTGTCGGTGCCCGAAACCATCGGCTGCATGGCGCGCATCGCCGAGTGCGATACCGGCGAATTCGGGATGCTGTATCTGCAGGCGGTCGGCACGCAGCGTTTCGAGCTGCTGTCGTATCGCGTCGAAGGCAACGGGCTGCTGGTCGGCATCGCGGAGCCGCTGCCCGACGACATTCCGCTCGAAGGCGAACAGGCGCTCGCGCAGTTCGGCTCGTGCGCCGAGGTGCTCGAACGCATCATCGATGCGCTGAAAAAATCCGATCCGCAGAAAATGCCGTTCGGCGAACCGTTCCGCCTCGACGATCCGAGTTGGGTATCGAATCGCCTCGCGGAACTGCTGCCGCTCGACCTGCGCGCGCGGCAGAAGCTGATGGAGTTTCCGGACGTCGGCGCGCGCATCGACGCCGTGCACCACGTGCTCGACCGGCACGGCTGGCTGTAGCGACCGCGCACCGATCCGCCGCGAGTCGCGCGTCGCGCCCGCCCGAAGGCCATTCCTTCCTGCGGGCGACAACGCGGCGCCTTCGCGAACGCGGCCCGCGCCGCGCCCTTTCTTCCCCGCTCGTTACAGCAACGGCCCGCTCAGCGCATCGAGCAGCTTGCGCACGGGCGCCGGCACGCCGTACGCGTCGAGCCGGCTCAGCGGCACCCATGCGGTGTCCGCGTCCCGCGCCTGCGACGGCAGGCCGCCGCCGTCGGCCACATCGCTCAGCCGCGGCTCGATCTCGAGCCGGAAATGCGTGAACGTATGCGTGAGCGGCGCAAGCGGCACCGTGCCGCCGCCGCCGAAACCGCGCGCGAGATCGGCGAGCGCGGCATCGCCGTCCGCTTGCGGCAGGCTCCACAGGCCGCCCCAGATGCCGGTCGGCGGCCGTCGCTCGAGCAGCACGGCGTCGCCGTCGCGCAGCACGAGCATCCAGGTCTTGCGCGTCGGCACGGCCTTCTTCGGCCGGGCGGCCGGCAGTTCGCGCTGCCGGCCGGTCGATTGCGCGACGCAGTCGCCCGCGAACGGGCAGCGCGCGCAGTCGGGCTTGCCGCGCACGCACAGCGTCGCGCCCAGATCCATGAGCCCCTGCGTATACGCGCTCACGTCGGCCGCGTTCGCGGCATCGGGCAGCAGCGATTCGGCGAGCGCCCACATGTCGTTCTCGACCCGCTTCTCGCCCGGAAAGCCCTCGACGCCGAATACCCGCGCGAGCACGCGCTTCACGTTGCCGTCGAGGATCGTCGCGCGCGCGCCGTACGCAAACGACGCGATCGCGGCGGCCGTCGAGCGGCCGATGCCGGGCAGTTCGGCCAATGCGTCGGGCGTCGCCGGAAACGCGCCGCCGTGCTCGGCGACGACGACCTGCGCGCAGCGGTGCAGGTTGCGCGCGCGCGAGTAGTAGCCGAGCCCCGCCCATAGCGCCATCACGTCGTCGGCCGGCGCGGCCGCGAGCGCGGCGACGTCGGGGTAGCGGTCGAGAAAACGCGTGTAATACGGAATGACGGTCGACACCTGCGTCTGCTGGAGCATGATTTCCGACAGCCAGATCCGGTACGGATCGCGGGTGTTCTGCCACGGCAGGTCATGGCGGCCATGCTCGCGCTGCCACGCGACGAGACGCGTGGCGAACGTGCGGTGCAGCGGCGTGACGGGGAACGGAGCGGGGGCGATGCGGGGCGGCTTCAAGTTATCTGATCGGGGAAAAGGGTTTCAACGCTGGCACGTCGGGCAAAAATAGGTCGACCGCTGGCCCTGCACGATCTGGCGGATCGGCGTGCCGCATACGCGGCAAGGCTGGCCGGCACGATCGTAGACGAAGCAGTCGAGCTGGAAGTAGCCGCTTTCGCCGTTGCTGCCGACGAAATCGCGCAACGTGCTGCCGCCGCGCTCGATCGCGTCGGCGAGCGTCGCGCGCACCGCATCGGCCAGCCGCTCGTAGCGCGGCAGCGAAACCTTGCCGGCGGCCGTCGTCGGCCGGATGCCGGCGCGAAACAGGCTCTCCGACGCATAGATGTTGCCGACGCCGACGACCATGTCGCCCGCGAGCAGCGCCTGCTTGACCGACACCGTGCGGCCGCGCGTGCGCGCATGCAGCAGAGCGCCGGTGAACGCCGGCGAGAACGGCTCGACGCCGAGGCTCGCGAGCAGCGGATGCGCATGCACGTCACCGGCTTCGCGCGGGTGCCACAGCACGGCGCCGAAGCGGCGCGGATCGCGGAAGCGCAGCACGAATTCGTCGAAGATCCAGTCGATGTGGTCGTGCTTCGCGGCGATCGGCACGCCGGCCGCGGGCAGCACGCGCAGCGTGCCCGTCATCCCGAGATGGACGATGAACCAGCCCGCATCGACTTCGAACAGCAGGTACTTGCCGCGGCGCTCGACGGCGAGCACCTCGCGCGCGCGCAATTGCTCGGCGAGCCCGGCCGGCACGGGCCAGCGCAGCATCGCGGTACGGACGTCGACACGCTCGACGCGGCGGCCCGCGACAAAGGGCTCGATGCCCCGGCGCGTGACTTCGACTTCTGGCAACTCTGGCATGTTTTGCGGGTCTGAGGCTACGGTCTGCTTACATAGGGAACGCGCATGCGCCGCCGCGAGAACGGCCGTTCTCGCGGCGGCCCCGAATTAAACACGGGAATGCCCGAAATCGCTCGCCTGGCAGCACGCGAGGCGGGCGATTTCGGGCATTCGCATGGGGGTTCCACAGGTAAACGGACCCTATCACGATCGTGCGTGTATTGTAGCGAGCGCGTTACAATCGGTTGAAACATCGAACGGATTTCCATGACCCTGCCCTCGAAGCTGCTTCAGGAGCGCCCCGCCGCCGTGCGCGGCGCGCGCGCCTTCCCGGTCCGCCGTGCACTCGGTGCCGCGCTGTTTGCCGCCTGGACCCTCACCGCCTTTCCGGCCCACGCGCAGAATCCGGCATCGGACGACGCGGAGCCGCAGGGTGCGTTCGAGCACGTGTTGCCGGACGAGCAGAAGAATCTCCCCGGCGTGCCGCTGACGAGCCAGATCGTCTACCAGGTGCTCGCCGCCGAGGTCGCGCTCCAGCGCAACCAGCCGGCGCCGGCGTACCAGACTTACCTCGCGCTGGCCCGCGACACGCGCGATCCGCGCATGGCGCAGCGCGCGACCGAAATCGCGCTCGGCGCGCAGAGCCCGGCCGACGCGCTGTCCGCCGCGAACCTGTGGCGTCAGTACGCACCGGATTCGAACCGCGCGTCGCAGGTCGACGCCGCGCTGCTGGTGCTCGCCGGCAAGCCGGCCGACGCGCAGCCGATGCTCGCGCGCGAGCTGGCCCGCGCGACCGGCGACACGCGCGGCCCGGCGATCCTCGCGCTGCAGGCGCTGCTCGTGCGCGGCCCCGACCGCGTCGGCGGCCTCGCGGTGCTGAAGGACATGCTGAAGAACGACATGAACCGCCCCGAGGCGCAGCTCGCGATCGCGCGGCAGCAGCTCGCGGTCGACGACAAGGAAGGCGCCGCGCAATCGCTGAAGCAGGCGCTGCAGATCCGCCCCGACTACCTGCCGGCGGCGCTGATGCTGTCGCAGATGGGGCCGGCGGAACGCGCGGCGGGCATCGCGTCGTTCGAGAAGTATGTTCAGCAGAATCCGAAGTCGCGCGACGCACGGCTCGCGCTGTCGCAGCTCTATCTCGCCGACGATCGCCTCGACGACGCGCAGAAGCAGTTCGAGACGATGCGCAAGCTCGACGCGAAGGATCCGACGCCGCTGATGGCGCTCGCGCTGATCAAGATCCAGCAGAAGAAACTCGACGAGGCGACCGGCTACCTGAAGCAATACGTGCAGCTCGCCGACAAGCAGCCGAACCTCGACGTCGGCCAGGGCTACATCTACCTCGCGCAGATCGCGATCGACCAGAACAACGACGCGCAGGCGTCGCAATGGCTCGACAAGGTCGACCAGACGAGCCAGCACTACCTGCCCGCGCAGATCACGCGTGCGCAGCTGCTGCAGAAACAGGGCAAGACCGACGAGGCGCGCAAGGTGCTCGACAACCTGCCGATCTCGGATCCGCGCGACGCGGCCGTGGTGGCGCGCACCGATGCGTCGATCCTGTTCACCGCGAAGCGCTATCCGGAAGCGGAGGCGCGGCTCGGGCAGGCCGTCCAGGACTTCCCGGACGATCCCGACCTGCGCTACGACTACGCGATGGCGGCCGAAAAGACCGGCCACTACGCGACGATGGAAAAGCAGTTGCGCGAGCTGATCCGTACGCAGCCCGACAACCCGCAGGCCTACAACGCGCTCGGCTATTCGCTCGCCGACCGCAACCAGCGCCTGCCGGAGGCCAGCAAGCTGATCGACAAGGCGATGGCGCTCGCGCCGAACGACGCGTACATCATGGACAGCCTCGGCTGGGTGAAGTACCGGATGGGCGACACGGCCGGCGCGAGGAAGGTGCTGCAGCGTGCATACGAACTGCAGCCGAACGCCGAAATCGGCGCGCATCTCGGCGAAGTGCTGTGGAAGAGCGGCGCGCAGGACGACGCGCGCAACGCGTGGCGTGCCGCACAGAAGCTCGAGCCCGACAACGAAACGCTCGTGCAGACGCTCAAACGCCTGCAGATCAACGGCCTCTGATGCGGATGTTCCCGATGTTTTCCCTGTCCTCCCGCGCGCGGCGCACGCTGGCCGCGGCCGGCGCGGCGCTCGCGCTCGCCGGCTGCGCGAGCACGCCGCCGTCGGCCAACGCGCCGACGGGCGCCGTGCTGCAGACGGCGGCGGCGCATGCGTACCACGGCCGCTTCGCGGTGCGGTACGACGATCGTCTCGGCAACCCGCAGAACGTGTACGGCAACTTCGACTGGCAGGAGCACGGCGACGACGTGTCGCTCGAACTGCGCAGCCCGCTCGGCCAGACGCTCGCGGTCGTGAAATCGACGCCGCGCGCGGCGTCGCTCGAATTGCCGAACCGCCCGACCCAATATGCGCCCGACGTCGGCGACCTGATGCAGAAAACGCTCGGCTTCGAGCTGCCGCTCGCGGGCCTGCGCTACTGGCTGCTGCCGACCGCCGCGCCCGCGACGCCCGCCGAAACCGTGCGCGACCCGGCCGACGGCACGCGCATCAAGCAGTTGCGCCAGGACGGCTGGACGATCGACTACCTTGCCTACGCGGATGCCCCGGCCACGGGCGTCAAACGCGTCAACCTCGTGCGCGCCACGCCGCCGCTCGACATCAAGCTCGTGCTCGATCAGTAAGGGGCAGCGCTGCATGAGCGTTTTTTTGTTTCCGGCGGTGCCTAGCCGCCGCCACACTCCTTACGCCATTGTCTAAAGGAGTATTCTCTTTGAGCAGTTCCGTCATGGATTCGACCCGCTCGCTGCGCAACTGCCTGGCGCCCGCGAAACTCAACCTGTTCCTGCACATCACCGGCCGCCGCCCGAACGGCTATCACGATCTGCAGAGCGTATTCCAGCTGCTGAACTGGGGCGACACGCTGCACTTCACGCGGCGCGACGACGGCCGCGTCGCACGCGTCACCGACGTGCCGGGCGTGCCCGAGGAAAGCGATCTCGTCGTGCGCGCGGCGAACCTGCTGAAAGCGCATACGGGCACCGCGCACGGCGTCGACATCGAGATCGACAAGATCCTGCCGATGGGCGCCGGGCTCGGCGGCGGCAGCTCCGACGCGGCGACGACGCTGCTCGCGCTGAACCGCCTGTGGCAACTCGATTTGCCGCGCGCCGAACTCCAGGCGCTCGCGGTCAAACTCGGCGCCGACGTCCCGTTTTTTATTTTTGGAAAAAATGCGTTCGCGGAGGGTATCGGAGAAGAATTAGCTGAGGTACAATTGCCGACTCGCTGGTTCTTGGTTGTGACGCCACGCGTTCATGTCCCGACCGCTGAAATATTTTCAGATGAGTTGTTGACAAGAAATACGAAGCCCGTCACAATTGCTGACTTTCTTGCACAGCAAACCAGCGATACGGGATGGCCAGATAGCTTCGGTCGGAACGATATGCAGGAAGTTGTAACAAGGAAGTACGCGGAAGTTGCGCAGGCGGTCAAATGGTTGTATGATGTGACCCCCGTGAGGATGACCGGCTCCGGAGCAAGCGTGTTTGCGGCGTTTCACAGCAAGCACGAGGCAGAAGCGGCGAAAGCCAAGCTGCCCGCCAGTTGGAATGGCGCAGTTGCCGAGAGTCTGAACGAGCATCCGCTCTTCGCTTTCGCGTCATGAAGTTTTACTTTGCCGAACGGCCTGCACAAGTTCGGTGAAGTTATCAGTTAAGTGTAGGGGAGTCGCCAAGTTGGTCAAGGCACCGGATTTTGATTCCGGCATGCGAGGGTTCGAGTCCTTCCTCCCCTGCCAAAAATTTTCCCGCATTTCCCGCCCAAGCCTGAAGCAGGTGCACGATGAGCAGCCACAGCCATGATGGCCTGATGGTCTTTACTGGCAACGCGAATCCCGCGCTCGCCCAGGAAGTCGTCAGTATCCTTGGTATTCCCCTCGGCAAAGCGATGGTCAGCCGTTTCTCCGACGGCGAAATCCAGGTCGAGATCCAGGAAAACGTGCGCGGCAAGGACGTCTTCGTCCTGCAATCCACGTGCGCACCGGCGAACGACAATCTGATGGAACTGATGATCATGGTCGATGCGCTCAAGCGCGCATCCGCAGGCCGGATCACCGCTGCCATCCCCTACTTCGGCTATGCGCGTCAGGATCGCCGCCCGCGTTCGGCGCGCGTCGCGATCTCGGCGAAGGTCGTCGCGAACATGCTGGAAATCGCCGGCGTCGAGCGGATCATCACGATGGATCTGCACGCCGACCAGATTCAGGGCTTCTTCGACATCCCGGTCGACAACATCTACGCGACGCCGATCCTGCTGGGCGACGTGCGCAAGCAGAACTACTCGGATCTGCTCGTCGTGTCGCCGGACGTCGGCGGCGTGGTGCGTGCCCGGGCGCTCGCGAAGCAGCTCAACTGCGATCTCGCGATCATCGACAAGCGTCGTCCGAAGGCGAACGTCGCCGAAGTGATGAACATCATCGGTGAAGTCGAAGGCCGCACCTGCGTGATCATGGACGACATGGTCGATACGGCAGGTACGCTCTGCAAGGCTGCACAAGTGCTGAAGGCGCGCGGTGCGAAGCAGGTGTTCGCGTACGCGACGCACCCGGTCCTGTCGGGCGGCGCCGCCGAGCGTATCGCCGCATCGGAACTCGACGAGCTGGTCGTTACCGATACGATTCCGCTGTCGGCCGAATCGCTGGCATGCTCGAAGATCCGCTCGCTGACGAGCGCGAGCCTGCTGGCCGAGACGTTCTCGCGGATCCGCCGCGGCGATTCGGTGATGTCGCTGTTCGCGGAATCCTGATCGCGAATCGACGGAACAAAGCATGCGCGAAAAGCGAAGCGGCAACGCTTCGCTTTTTGCACAATCGGACGGGATAGACGAAACCCCGGCCGTTTCATCGGGGGCCGCTTGATGGCCCCGTTTTACTGCCTGGTCGCGGGCAGCACATGGAGAATCACATGAAAGTCGTCGCTTTCGAGCGCCAACAGCAAGGTACGGGTGCGAGCCGCCGCCTGCGCAACGCCGGTAAGACCACGGGTATCGTCTACGGTGGCGAAGCAGCCCCGCAAAAGATCGAACTGGATCACAACGCGCTGTGGCATGCACTGAAGAAGGAAGCCTTCCACTCGTCGATCCTCGACCTGGAAGTCGCTGGCCAGTCGCAACAGGTTCTGCTGCGCGACGTGCAATACCACCCGTTCAAGCAACTCGTGCTGCACGTGGACTTCCAGCGCGTCGACGCGAAGAAGAAGCTGCACACGAAGGCACCGCTGCACTTCCTGAACGCGGAAGTCAGCCCGGCCGTGAAGCTGTCGAGCGCGATCGTCTCGCACGTCGCGACGGAAATCGAAATCGAGTGCCTGCCGGCTGACCTGCCGGAGTTCCTCGAAGTCGACCTGTCGAAGATCGAAGCCGGTCAATCGCTGCACGCGAAGGACATCGCGCTGCCGAAGGGCGTCGCGCTGGTCGCGCACGTCGACGCGGAAAACCCGGTCATCGCTTCGGCGACGGTCCCGGCGGGTGCCGTGTCGGACGCAGCAGAAGGCGAAACGCCGGCTGCCTAAGCGGCTGCCTGCACGCCCCATCGATCCGTTTCACGAAACGGTCGACGCAACCCGCCGCGGCTTGCCCGGCGGGTTTTTCTTTTTCTGCGCCCAGGCGGCAGCCGCCGCCTTCGAAACGTCATGATCAAACTGATCGTCGGCCTCGGCAATCCCGGGGCGGAATACACCGCGACGCGCCACAACGCCGGTTTCTGGCTGATCGACCAGCTCGCTCGCGAAGCCGGCACGACGCTGCGCGACGAACGCCGCTTCCACGGCTTCTACGCGAAAGCGCGCCTGCACGGCGAAGAAGTGCATCTGCTCGAGCCGCAGACCTACATGAACCGCTCCGGCCAGTCGGTCGTCGCGCTCGCGCAATTCTTCAAGATCCTGCCCGACCAGATCCTCGTCGCGCACGACGAGCTCGACCTGCCGCCCGGCACCGTGAAGCTGAAGCTCGGCGGCGGCAGCGGCGGCCACAACGGCCTGAAGGACATCACCGCGCACCTGTCGTCGCAGCAATACTGGCGGCTGCGGATCGGCATCGGCCATCCGCGCGACCTGATTCCGGAAAGCGCGCGCGCCGGCGCGAAGCCCGACGTCGCGAACTTCGTGCTGAAACCGCCGCGCCGCGAGGAACAGGACGTGATCGACGCATCGATCGAACGCGCGCTCGCCGTGATGCCGATGGTCGTCAAGGGCGAACTCGACCGCGCGACGATGCAGCTGCATCGCAGCTGACCGCACCGCGCACGGGTCGGTGCATCGGCCATCCGGCCAACCCGGCGGCCTCGCCCGCCCCACCGCGACGCGCACATGCGGTAATCTGGGCGTTTTGCCCGACAGGAGCCAAGCGGTGAGCCGTTACTGGAGCGACGTCGTTCAGCAATTGGTGCCTTACGTGCCGGGCGAACAGCCCGCGCTCGCGCACCCCGTCAAGCTGAACACCAACGAGAATCCCTATCCGCCGTCGCCGCGCGTCGTCGCGGCGATCGCACGCGAACTCGGCGACACCGGCGACACGCTGCGCCGCTATCCCGACCCGCTCGCACGCGCGCTGCGCGAGACGGTCGCGGCCCATCACCGCATCCAGCCCGAACAGGTGTTCGTCGGCAACGGCTCCGACGAGGTGCTCGCGCATGCGTTCCAGGCGCTGCTCAAGCACGACCGGCCGCTGCGCTTTCCCGACATCACGTACAGCTTCTATCCGACCTACGCGCGCCTGTACGGCGTCGAGACCACGGTCGTGCCGCTCGCGGACGATTTCTCGATCCGCGTCGACGACTATCTCGACGACGCCGGCGGCGTGCTGTTTCCGAACCCGAACGCGCCGACCGGGCGCGCGCTGCCGCTCGCGGACGTCGAGCGGATCGCGGCCGCGAATCCGTCGTCGGTCGTCGTGATCGACGAAGCGTACGTCGATTTCGGCGCGCAGTCGGCGATTACGCTGATCGACCGCCATCCGAACCTGCTCGTCGTGCATACGACGTCGAAGGCGCGCTCGCTCGCGGGCATGCGCGTCGGCTTCGCGTTCGGCGATGCGGCGCTGATCGACGCGCTGAACCGCGTGAAGGACAGCTTCAATTCGTATCCGCTCGACCGGCTCGCGCAGGTCGCCGCGCAGGCCGCGTATGAAGACACCGATTATTTCAACGCCACCTGCCGGCGCGTGATCGACAGCCGGGCGCGGCTCACGCATGCGCTCGCCGCGCTCGGCTTCGAGATCGTGCCGTCGGCCGCGAATTTCGTGTTCGCGCGCCATCCGGCGCACGACGCGGGCGCGATCGCGGCGAAGCTGAAGGAACGGGAAATTTTCGTGCGGCACTTCCGGCTGCCGCGGATCGACCAGCATCTGCGCATCACCGTCGGCACCGATGCCGAATGCGATGCGCTCGTCGCGGCGTTGCGCGAGCTGCTGGGCTGATATGGAAGAACCGGCGCCGGTCTGAATAGAAAGCGCGACGCGCGCCCCTCGATCGGAGCGCGCGTCAGCGCAGGATCACGACGCGTCGTCGCCCTTCACGGCGATCAACGCGTGGTACTTCTCCATCAATTGCGCGTGCGATTCGTCATGCTGCGGATCGCGCGGAATGCATTCGACCGGACACACCTGCTGGCACTGCGGTTCGTCGAAATGGCCGACGCACTCGGTGCACTTGTTCGGGTCGATCACGTAGATATCCGGGCCCATCGAAATCGCGCCGTTCGGGCACTCGGGCTCGCACACGTCGCAATTGATGCACTCGTCGGTAATCATCAAAGCCATACTGATCTCACTTCTTCAGGCCGGCGGCCGGCTTCGCAACGAAACCGGCCGGCGCCGCATCACGCGGCAGGGCCTCCCATCGCCGTGACTTTCTCGGTCAGCCACTTCTCGACGGACGGAAACACGAATTTGCTGACATCGCCGCCCAATTGCGCGATTTCGCGCACGATCGTCCCCGAGATGAACTGGTACTGGTCGGACGGCGTCATGAACATCGTCTCGACGTCGGGCAGCAGATAGCGGTTCATCCCCGCCATCTGGAACTCGTATTCGAAATCGGATACGGCGCGCAGCCCGCGCACGATCACGCGCGCATTGTTGACGCGGACGAAATCCTTCAGGAGGCCGGTGAAACTCATCACCTTCACGTTCGGATAATGGCCGAGCACCTCGTTCGCAATCGTCAGACGTTCTTCGAGCGAGAAAAACGGCTTCTTCGCGCGGCTGTCGGCAACGCCCACCACCAGCGTATCAAAAATGCTCGACGCACGCCGCACGAGGTCTTCGTGCCCGCGCGTCAGCGGATCGAACGTACCGGGATACACGGCGACTACCATGTCGCTCCTCCTGTCATCACGCAAACGGGATGGCAGCCGTGCGATGCACGCGCCGCTGCCGAGATGGGCATGCGTCGCCTTCGCGGCGCGCCGCCTCGTATGGAACGCGCATTATTCATCATTTTCGCGGCGCAGCAAATGATAGTGAACCGCACCGGCCTTGCCGTGCTTCACCACCTGCCAGCCCGCGAGCGCGTCGTGCGCGGCCGGATCGAGTTCCGCCCCCGTTTCGACGTACAGCGCGCCGCCCGCCGCGACGAGCGGCGCCGACAGCGCGATCGCGCGATCGCGCGCGGCCAGGTCATCGAACGGCGGATCGAGGAACACGACGTCGAACGCACCCGGCGTGAGCCCGGCCGCGAGCCGCAGCGCATCGGCTTCGGCGATCTCGACCGAACGGGCGCCGAGCTTGTCCTTGATCGCACGCAACTGCTGCGCGGCGCGCGGATGGCGCTCGACCATCACGACGCTCGCCGCGCCGCGCGATGCGGCCTCGAAGCCGAGCGCGCCGGTGCCCGCGAACAGGTCGAGGCAGCGCCGGCCTTCGAGATCCTGGCCGAGCCAGTTGAACAGCGTCTCGCGTACGCGATCGGGGGTCGGGCGCAGGCCGTCGAGATCGAGCACCGCGAGCGGCGTGCGTTTCCAGTCGCCGCCGATGATGCGGATCGTGTGCGGCTTGCCGCGGCTGGAAGGGGCCGCCGGGCGGCCGGAAGAGGAACGGGACATACGGGATATCGACAACGGAGGAACCGGGCGCGCGCGAGGGGCGCCGCCAAACAGGCGCACGTTACCACAGCGGCGGCGCGCACTGACGCGAGCGCCGCGCCGCACTGATAAAATGCACGGTTTCGGCCGCCGAGCGCCGCGTCCGCGCGAACGCAGAACGGCCCGTCCGGCGCCCCGCCCCCGCGGCGGCCCGCCCTCTTCCCGACGCCAGACCATGTTCAGTTTCTTCAAACGATTCAAAAAAACGCAGGAGCCCGATCCGGCGGAATCGCAATCGGCCGACGCGCAGCAAGCGGACGAAGCGTCCGACGCCGACGCGCCCGAGCCCGACGCGCCGCCCGCGGCCGACCTGCCGCAGGCGAGCGCGCAACCGGCCGCGCCGGCCGTCGTGATGACGGTCACGCCGACCAACGACGGCCGCGACGAAGTCGTCGAGACGGTCGAGATCGTCCCGCCGCCGCTGCAGGACGCCTCCGCGAAAAAGTCGTGGCTCGCGCGCCTGAAAACGGGGCTCGCGAAGACGGGCTCGAGCATCACCGGCGTCTTCGTCAACACGAAGATCGACGAGGACCTGTACGAGGAGCTCGAAACCGCGCTGCTGATGTCCGACGCGGGCGTCGACGCGACCGAGTACCTGCTCGGCGCGCTGCGCGAGAAGGTGCGCACGGGCCGGCTGACCGATCCGCAGCAGGTAAAGGATGCGCTGCACGGCCTGCTCGTCGAGTTGCTGACGCCGCTCGAGAAATCGCTGATGCTCGGCCGCGCGCAACCGCTCGTGATGATGATCGCCGGCGTGAACGGCGCGGGCAAGACGACCAGCATCGGCAAGCTCGCGAAGCATCTGCAGAGCTTCGACCAGTCGGTGCTGCTGGCCGCCGGCGACACGTTCCGCGCGGCCGCGCGCGAGCAGCTGGTGGTCTGGGGCGAGCGCAACAACGTGACGGTCGTGCAGCAGGAAAGCGGCGATCCGGCCGCGGTGATCTTCGACGCGGTCAGCGCCGCACGCGCGCGCAAGATCGACGTGATGATGGCCGACACGGCCGGCCGCCTGCCGACGCAGCTGCACCTGATGGAAGAGCTGAAGAAGGTGAAGCGCGTGATCGCGAAGGCGCACGACGGCGCGCCGCACGAAGTGTTGCTGGTGATCGACGCAAACACCGGCCAGAACGCGCTCACGCAGGTGAAGGCGTTCGACGACGCGCTGGGCCTGACCGGCCTGATCGTCACGAAGCTCGACGGCACCGCGAAGGGCGGGATTCTCGCCGCGATCGCGCGGCAACGGCCGGTGCCCGTCTACTTCATCGGCGTCGGCGAGAAGGTCGAGGACCTGCAACCGTTCAGCGCGGTGGAATTCGCGGACGCGCTGCTCGGCTGAACGCCGCCGGTCCGCTTCGCACCAAGGCGCCTTCGGGCGCCCTTTTTCGTGCGCGCCCGATCCGGCCCGCCACGGGTCGCGGTGCGCCTTCCGCGCTCATTCCGCGTCCGGCTGCACGCCCGGCTCGGCGGCCTTGAACGCATCAAGCGTCGCCGCATGATCGGCGATCCGCTGGATCGTCGGGAAACGCGTCGTGTCGATCGAAAAGCGGTTCGCGTTGAACACCTGCGGCACGAGGCACACGTCGGCGAGCGTCGGCGTGTCGCCGAAGCACAGCTTGCCGGTGCGCGGATCGTTCGCGAGACGCGTCTCCAGCGTGTCGAAGCCCGCCTCGATCCAGTGCCGGTACCACGCGTTCTTGGCATCCTCGGACACCTTCAGCGTGTGCTTCAGGTACTTGAGCACGCGCAGATTGTTGAGCGGGTGGATTTCGCACGCGATCTGCAGCGCGACCGATCGCACGTACGCGCGATCGACCGGCCGATTCGGCAGCAACGCGGGCTCGGGATGAATTTCGTCGAGATATTCGATGATCGCGAGCGACTGCTGCAGCGTCGCGTCGCCATCGACCAGCGTCGGCACGACCCCGTCCGGATTCAGCGCGCGGTACGCGTCCTTCAGTTGCTCGCCGCCGTCGCGCAGCATGTGCACGGGCGCATAGTCGAACGGCAACTGCTTGAGGTTCAGGGCGATCCGCACGCGGTACGACGCGGAACTGCGGAAATAGCTGTAGAGCTTCATGGGATGTCTCTCTTTTGGTCGTATTCGGCCGGCGGCGACATCGGCGCGGCGCGGCGGCGCGCGCGCCGCCGGGAACCAGAGTGTAGCGCGGCACGATGCGCGGCCGCGCCCGTGCGATACTCGGGGCATCCCTCACCGCTCACCGCGCGGCCCGATGCCGGCCGCCCGCCCCACGCTCCGATGACCGCTTCCCACGATCCCGCCGCCGCTCCGTTCCCCTGCGCCCGCTTCATCAAGGAAATCGGCCGCGGCCCGAACGGCGCGCGCGCCCTGTCCGCCGAGGACACGTTCGCGCTCTATCGCGCGATGCTCGATGCGCGCGTGTCGGACGTCGAACTCGGCGCGATCCTGATCGCCTACCGGCTGAAAGGCGAATCCGCCGACGAACTGGCCGCGATGCTCGCCGCCGCGCAGGCGTCGTTCGAGCCCGTGCACGTACAGGACGCCGCGTTCCGCCCGGTGTCGATCCCGAGCTACAACGGCGCGCGCAAGCAGCCGAACCTCGTGCCGCTGCTCGCGCTGCTGCTCGCGCGCGAAGGCGTGCCGGTGCTGGTGCACGGGGTGGAGCGCGATCCCGGCCGCGTGACGAGCGCCGAGATCTTCTCGGCGCTGTCGCTCGCGCCGTCGACGTCGCACGATGCGATCGAGGACACGCTCGCCGAGCGCCGCGTCGCGTTCGCGCCGATCGACGTGCTGGCGCCGCGCATCGCGCACCTGCTGTCGCTGCGCGGCGCGCTCGGCGTGCGCAACTCGACGCATACGCTCGTGAAGATCCTGCAGCCGTTCGCGCCGGCCGGGCTGCGGCTCGTCAACTACACGCACCCGCCGTACCGCGACAGCCTCGCGCAGCTGTTCCGCGATCATCCGGACGCCGCGCTCGGCGGCGCGCTGCTCGCGCGCGGCACCGAAGGCGAGGCGGTGGCCGACACGCGGCGCCAGGTGCAGGTCGACTGGCTGCACGACGGCGTGTGCGACACGCTGATCGACGCCGAGCGTTCGTCGACCGACGCGCCGCCCGTCGCGCTGCCCGAGTCGCGCGACGCGGCGACCACGGCCGCGTGGACGGACGCGGTGCTGCGCGGCGAGGTGCCGGTGCCCGACACGGTGGCGCGACAGGTCGCGACGATCGTACAGATCGCCCGCGTCGCGCGCTGACGGCTCGGCGCCGACCTGCCCCTTTATCCCGACATTTGACACGCGAGCGCATCCTGGCATAGAGTGGTCGCCATGCGTTCCTTTCCGAACACCCTCCGAATTACCTCCGGCCGCCTAGCGCGGCCGCTATCGCTACGACTAGCCTAAGGCTGTCGTAGCGCCGTGTGCTGTTCGCACGGTCCTCCCAGCAGTTCCTCGCCGTACCCCTCTCGCAGTTTTTACAACCCGAAGTCGCCAGCATTCGTCCGTCCATCCGTCGGCCGATTCGCGAAGATCATCCGCATCCGCGGCGCCATTGCGCGCCGGATGCGAGGCAGCGCCCACCGGCGCCCGTGCCGCCCGTCTTCGCTCGCGACTTGAGACCCGAGGTCCAGAAGATGATGCGCAATCCGCAAGACAAGTACCGTCCGTTCGAGCCCGTCCGCCTCAATGGCCGCCGCTGGCCCGCCCGCACCATCAAGCGTGCGCCCGTGTGGATGAGCACCGACCTGCGCGACGGCAACCAGTCGCTGATCGAGCCGATGAGCATCGAGCAGAAGCTCGAGTTCTTCGAAATGCTGGTCGCCATCGGGTTCAAGGAGATCGAAGTCGGTTTTCCGTCGGCGTCGCAAACCGACTTCGATTTCGTCCGCAAGCTGATCGACGACAAGCGGATTCCCGACGACGTGACGATCGAAGTGCTCGTGCAGTCGCGTGAAGACCTGATCGCGCGCACGTTCGATGCGCTCGAAGGCGTGCCGCGCGCGATCGTGCACCTGTACAACGCGGTCTGCCCGTCGTTCCGCCGCATCGTGTTCGGGATGTCGAAGGACGACGTGAAGGCGCTCGCGATCGACGGCACGCGCATCATCAAGGCACACGCCGCCGCGCGCCCCGATACGCACTGGACCTTCCAGTACTCGCCGGAAACCTTCAGCATGACCGAGCTGACGTTCGCGCGCGAGATCTGCGACGCGGTCGCGCAGACCTGGCGCCCGACCCGCGACCACAAGATGATCGTCAACCTGCCGGCCACCGTCGAGGCCGCGACCCCGAACGTGTTCGCCGACCAGATCGAATGGATGGACCGCAACCTCGCGTACCGCGACAGCATCGTGCTGTCCGTGCATCCGCACAACGATCGCGGCACCGCGGTCGCGGCGGCCGAACTCGCGCTGCTCGCGGGCGCCGATCGCATCGAAGGCTGCCTGTTCGGCAACGGCGAGCGCACCGGCAACGTCGATCTCGTCACGCTCGCGTTGAACCTCTACACGCAAGGCATCGACCCGGGCCTCGATTTCTCCGACATCGACGCGGTGCGCCGCGTCGTCGAGCGCTGCAACCAGATTCCCGTGCATCCGCGCCACCCGTACGCGGGCGACCTCGTGTTCACCGCGTTCTCGGGCTCGCACCAGGATGCGATCCGCAAGGGCTTCGCGCAGCAGCGCCCCGACGCGGTGTGGGAAGTGCCGTACCTGCCGATCGACCCGGCCGACCTCGGCCGCAGCTACGACGCGGTGATCCGCGTGAACAGCCAGTCCGGCAAGGGCGGCGCGACGTTCCTGCTCGAGCGCGGGATGGGCTTCACGCCGACGCGCCGCGTCCAGATCGAGTTCAGCCATGCGGTGCAGACGCTCGCCGACGCCTCGGGCGAGGAAGTGACGGGCGACGCGATCTGCGCGCTGTTCGCGCGCGAATTCCTCGGGACCGACGGCCCGGCCGCGCGCCACGGCAGCGGCGCGCGCTGGCAAAACCGCGAGATCGCGGGGGCGCCCGCCGCCGATGCAACGCCCGACGACGCCGCGCGACATTTCGCCGCGGCTTTCGCGGCGGCCGCCGGCGCCGCGATCGACGTCGCGTCGTGCGAACACACGCGCGCCGTGGACGGCCGGATCGCGGTATCGGTCGGCTGCCGGGTCGGCAACGCGCCGCTGCGGCACGGCGTCGGCGTGCATGCCGACGCGGCGGTCGCGGCGCTCGATGCGGTCGCGAGCGCGATCAACCGCTCGGCATGGCACTGCGCGGACCACCGCGCGGCGGCCTGAGCGCCGGCTTTCGAGGCACGGTTGAACGTCAGCGAGCGGTGCGTGACCGCCCGTGCGCCGCGCGATCCGCGCCGCACGAGGCAGCAAAAAGCGGCTCGGAAGGCCGCTTCGGTCGATGCATGAAAAGGGGCGCCACCCGCGCTCATGTTTCGGTCGCGCACCGCGTCGCCTGCCACGCGAACAGGCACCAGCGGCCCTGGTCGTGCGTGTGGACGGACGTATAGGCAATCGGAAAGACGAGGCCGCCGTTGTTCGTTTCCATCTCGATCAACGCGCGCCCGGTGACGACGCAAGTGGCGTCGCCGACCGGCAGCACGTCCTGCGACTGGATTTCGATCTGGCGATAGCGGCGGCGGCCGGCGACGATGGCGTCGATGAACTGCTGCTTGGTTTCGCGTTTGCCGTTGGTGTGAACGAAAAACACCTTGTCCGACAACAGCGCGTCGAGCGCCTCGCCGTCGCCGTCCACCATCGCCCGGAACCGATCGCGCTCGAGCGCGCGGATCGCATCGACCACCTTCGTCATCGCCTGACTCCTCGGCAACGCGCCCGCGTTGCCCGGGCGTACGGATCAGAAGTTGTACTGCACGTAGAACTGGTGGAAATTTATACCAGGATTCGGCTCTTTGATACCCGCGTTAGACACATGTTCGAAACGGTAGCCGACCTGATACTGTTGCCGTTGGCCGAACTGCACGCCCACGCCGCCCGTCGGCGCGAACTGGAATGCGGTGGACAGCGAGAAATTGTCCGAGATCGTCGGGTGCGTCAGCAGGCGAACGCCGCCGCCAGCCTCGATGAACGGGCGAATCTGCCCGCTGCTCTTGATGAAGCGGAACATCGGCGTGACGCCGAACTCGCCGATGTTGCCGTGAACGTTGCCGCCCGTATGCCAGTAGCCGGCGTGCCCTTCGACGACGAACGTGAAGTGCCAGCCGCCGACTTCCCACCAGTTCCAGCCGGGATCCCACACCACGCCGATATCGGCCTTGTCGATCCCGCGGCGATCCGAAAAGCCGCCGCCGGCCTGGATCCCCCATCGATCCGCGAAAGCCGCACCCGATCCGCCCAGAAGAGACGCCGCCAGCATCGCATGCAGCACCAGCCGGCTGCGGGGCCGGCGATTCTTCTTATTGTTCATCTGACACTCCAACTTTGTGGGTTGAATGGAGCCTGCGGCAACGGCCGGGCCCGAGCGAACTGAATGGTATGGTAAAGGACTTTTCGAATCGGCATCACGAAGCGAAATGGCTTGCTTCCAAAACGACAAAAATCGAAATCGTCTACCGATTCCTAACAGAAACAACGGCTTACGGAACTTCGTGGCGGAGCCCCTGTCGCAGAATAGGCTATCGACTCGACTCATCCGATAGAAAAACAGGGAACTCCGATGCCCCCGCGTGCTCTAAGGAATTAGCACTCGTATTGCGGGAGTGCTAAGATGACCCACGGAATCTCATTCGAGACCGGGGTTTGTCCCTGATTCCAAAGGAGTTTTTAGTGAGCAACGCCCTGACCCTCCCGAACACCCTGAGCCCGGCGCCGGCCAAGGCCGAATCGGCAGGCTCGCTGGCGCTCGCAGCCCAATCGATGTTGCCCGGCCAGCTCGGCAACATCGACGCGTACATCCAGGCCGTCAACCGCATTCCGCTGCTGACCGCCGAGGAGGAACGCCGGTATGCAACCGAATTCCGCGAAAACAACGACCTCGACTCCGCGCGCCGCCTGGTGCTGTCGCACCTGCGTCTCGTCGTGTCGATCGCGCGCAACTATCTCGGCTACGGCCTGCCGCACGGCGACCTGATCCAGGAAGGCAACATCGGCCTGATGAAAGCGGTGAAGCGTTTCGACCCGTCGCAAAACGTGCGCCTGGTGTCGTATGCGATTCACTGGATCAAGGCCGAGATCCACGAGTACATCCTGCGCAACTGGCGCATGGTGAAGGTCGCGACGACGAAGGCGCAGCGCAAGCTGTTCTTCAACCTGCGCAGCCACAAGAAGAGCATGCAGGCGATGACGCCCGAGGAAATCGACGGCCTCGCGCAGGAGCTCAACGTCAAGCGCGAGGAAGTCACCGAGATGGAAACGCGCCTGTCGGGCGGCGACGTCGCGCTCGAGGGCCAAGTGGAAGACGGCGAGGAGTCGTACGCGCCGATCGCCTACTTGGCCGACTCGCACAACGAGCCGACCGCCGTGCTCGCCGCGCGTCAGCGCGACATGCTGCAGACGGACGGCATCGCGCAGGCGCTCGACGCGCTCGACGCACGCAGCCGCCGCATCATCGAGGCACGCTGGCTGCAGGTCGACGACGACGGCTCGGGCGGCTCGACGCTGCACGATCTCGCTGCCGAATTCGGCGTGTCGGCGGAACGCATCCGCCAGATCGAGGCGAGCGCAATGAAAAAGATGCGCACCGCCCTCGCCGAATACGCCTGAATCCCGCCGATTGAGAGCGCCTCATCGAAAACCGCTGCCCGACCGGCAGCGGTTTTTTTTCGTCCTTTTTTCTGCTGCTTTTCACTCGCTTTTCAGCGCGTTTCACGCTCCGTTTCTCACCCGATAATTGAACGGATTCATCGGGCATTACGCTATTTGCGACGCCCTTCCGCATAAGCTTGATCCACCTCAATTTTTACCCCCTGTTTCGCGACGGTCTGCCGCATCGCAGCACTCGGCATCGGAAAGCAGTCCTTTTAAAATTGGCATGTCAGGCGCAAAAGGATTAAAACAGCTTCACGGCCGTCATAAATCCGACGTAAAGTCGCCCCCAATCCGACGTAAATCGTTTCAGGATAATCGCCTTGATCTCGATCAATAAAGAGCCTGCGCCGCCCTCGCGGCCGGCCGGCACGATCGGCTGGCGTGCGCGCATCGCCGCATGGGCACGCGGCCCCACCCTCGCCCGCGACATCACCCTGGTGCTGATCGTCAAGCTGATCCTCCTGATGTCGCTCAAATACGCATTCTTCAATCATCCGCAGGCCGAGCACATGTCGTTGCCGCCTGCCGCCGTGGCCGAGAAGCTGCTCTCGGTGCCGGCGCCTGCATCTACCGAGGGAGACCATCATGATAAGTAGTGAAGTCGTCGATCTGTCGCGCCTACAGTTCGGCATCACGGCGCTCTACCATTTCCTGTTCGTGCCGTTGACGCTCGGCCTGTCCTGGCTGCTCGTCATCATGGAAGCCGTCTACGTGATGACCGGCAAACAGGTCTACAAGGACATGACCCAGTTCTGGGGCAAGCTGTTCGGCATCAACTTCGCGATGGGCGTGACGACCGGCATCACGCTCGAATTCCAGTTCGGCACGAACTGGTCGTACTACTCGCACTACGTCGGCGACATCTTCGGCGTGCCGCTCGCGGTCGAAGGCCTGATGGCGTTCTTCCTCGAATCGACGTTCGTCGGCCTGTTCTTCTTCGGCTGGAACCGCCTGTCGAAGGTCAAGCACCTGATCGTCACGTTCCTCGTCGCGCTGGGCTCGAACCTGTCCGCGCTGTGGATCCTCGTCGCGAACGGCTGGATGAACAACCCGGTCGGCGCCGAGTTCAACTACCAGACGATGCGCATGGAGATGACGAGCCTGTTCGACGTGCTGTTCAACCCGGTCGCGCAGGTGAAGTTCGTGCACACGGTGTCGGCCGGCTACGTGTCGGCGGCGATGTTCGTGCTCGGCGTGTCGTCGTGGTATCTGCTGAAGAAGCGCGACGTCGATTTCGCGCTGCGCTCGTTCGCGGTCGCGGCCGGCTTCGGCCTCGCGGCGACGCTGTGCGTGATCGTGCTCGGCGACGAATCGGGCTATACGACCGGCGAAGTGCAGAAGATGAAGCTCGCCGCGATCGAATCCGAATGGGAAACGCAGCCGGCGCCCGCGTCGTTCACGCTGATCGGCATCCCGAACCAGGCGGAACAGCGCACCGACTATGCGATCAAGATCCCGTACGCGCTCGGCCTGATCGCGACGCGCTCGATCGACGAACCGGTGGTCGGCCTGCGCGACCTCGCGAAGCGCAGCGAGGAGCACATCCAGAGCGGGATGATCGCGTACGGCGCGCTGCAGAAGCTCAAGCAGGGCGACACGAGCGACGCGACCCGCGCGCTGTTCGATCAGCACAAGCAGTATCTCGGCTACGGGCTGATGCTCAAGCAGTTCACGCCGAACGTGACCGACGCGACGCCCGAGCAGATCAAGGCCGCCGCGAAGAAGACGATTCCGCCCGTCGCACCGGTGTTCTTCTCGTTCCGGATCATGGTGGCCCTCGGCTTCCTGTTCGTCGCGACGTTCGTTGCCGCGTTCTGGTTCTGCGCGCGGCGGCAACTGCTGCAGGACAACCGCCGCTGGTTCCTGCGCTACGCGGTGTGGGCGATCCCGCTGCCGTGGATCGCGATCGAATTCGGCTGGATCGTCGCCGAACTCGGCCGCCAGCCGTGGACGATCGCCGGCGTGCTGCCGACGCACCTGTCCGCGTCGAGCCTGCAGCCGAGCGACCTGTACCTGAGTCTCGCCGGCTTCATCCTGTTCTACACCGCGCTGTTCGTCATCGAGATCAAGCTGATGTTCAAGTATGCGCGGCTCGGCCCGTCGTCGCTGCATACCGGCCGCTATCACCACGAACTCGTCGCTACCGGCGAGCGGGCCGCGGTTTGAGCACGCCCTCGCAACGGAACAAGGAATCGCTATGGACTATGCAACTCTCAAGCTGATCTGGTGGGTGCTCGTCGGCGTGCTGCTGATCGGCTTCGCCGTCACCGACGGCTTCGACATGGGCGCGACCGCGCTGCTGCCGTTCCTCGGCAAGACGGACGAGGAGCGCCGCATCATCGTCAACACGGTCGGCGCGACGTGGGAAGGCAACCAGGTGTGGCTGATCACGGCCGGCGGCGCGATGTTCGCGGCCTGGCCGCTCGTCTACGCGGCGTCGTTCTCCGGCTTCTACTTCGCGATGCTGCTCGTGCTGTTCGCGCTGTTCTTCCGGCCGGTGGGCTTCGACTACCGCAGCAAGCGGCCGGACCCGCGCTGGCGTGCGGGCTGGGACTGGGGCCTGTTCGCCGGCGGCTTCGTGCCGGCGCTGGTGTTCGGCGTCGCGTTCGGCAACCTGCTGCAGGGCGTGCCGTTCAAGTTCGACAGCGACCTGCGCGTGACCTACTACGGCGGCTTCTGGGCGCTGCTGAACCCGTTCGCGCTGCTGTGCGGGCTCGTCAGCCTCACGATGCTCGTCGCGCACGGCGCCGCGTTCATCAAGATGAAGACCGACGGCGTGATCGCCCGCCGTGCGTCGATCGCGCTGCGTGTCGCGTCGTTCCTCGCGGTCGTGCTGTTCGTGCTGGCCGGCGTGCTGGTGGCCTCGTATATCGGCGGCTTCCACATCACGCACGCCGCGCCGACCGACACCGTCGCGAACCCGCTGCTCAAGGACGTCGCCGCCGGTGCGGGCCTGTGGCTCGCGAACTACGGCGACTATCCGTGGATGATCGCCGCGCCCGTCGTCGGGATCGCGGGCGGCGTGCTCGCGCTGCTGCTCGCCGGCTCGAAGCAGGAAAAGACGGCGTTCTTCTGCACCGGCCTGATGATCGCCGGGGTGATCCTGACCGCGGGCTTCTCGATGTTCCCGTTCATCATGCCGTCGTCGCTCGACCCGCGCAGCAGCCTGACCGTATGGGATTCGACGTCGAGCCACATGACGCTGCAGGTGATGCTGTTCGCGGTGATCGTGTTCCTGCCGATCGTGCTGATCTACACGGGCTGGGTGTACCGCGTGATGCGCGGCAAGGTCACGCACCAGACGCTCGAAGAGAACAAGCACTCGATGTATTGATGCATTGAACCGGGCCGGGGCGCGTGGGCGCCCTCGCCTACCGTTTCGCAAGGAGTCGGATCATGTGGTATTTCAGCTGGATTCTCGGTATCGGCGTCGCGCTGTCGTTCGGCATCGTCAACGCGATGTGGCTCGAAGCGCGGCAGAAGACGCAGGAAGCGTCCGGACGGACACGGCGCGACTGACGCACCGACGGGTGACGCACGCGGCCGCTCGATCCGCGCGCCGCTGCCGTCGCCGTCCGGAAGGAAAGAACCTCGCTTCGCGCGAGGTTTTTTTCGTGCTGGCCGCGCTGGCAGGCCGCGTACATCGATGCCAATTTAGCGCCAGATTGGTACCACTTGAATACCAATCAAAGGTTTCATAAGATCGTTGGACACGGCCGCTGACAGGCCGATTCCTTCTGGGTGGGGGAGACATGCGAAGCCCGTATGTGGCGTGCGCCTGCGCGCCGTATCGACGTCCACGTGCCGCGACGCGCACCGTCGTCGCGCGCGTGCGCGGCCAGCCGAGCGCCGCCCGCCGCGGCCGACTCGTCGCCGCGGCGAACGCCGTGGGCCGCCGATGAATCCGCGCACGCCGCCGCGCCGATCCGATCGGCACGCGTGCCCGCCGCCCGTTCCGTAACGCACGCGCACGCGTGCCGAATGCGCGCGGTGCAGCCGCATCGCCCCGCGCGCGGGTGTCTCCCGCAGCTCCACTGAAAGACCCGATCGCAGCGACGTCGCGTCACGACGCCGCCACGCCCTCTTTTTCTCAGGAGTTCGAATTGAAGCGTACCTTGCCCTCCCTCCTTGCCGGTCTGCTGATCGCGGTGCTGTCGCCCGCCGCGATCTCGGCGGTACCGGCGTCGGCCGCCGCTGGCGCGACCGCCGGCACCGCACAATCGACCGCCGCCCAAGCGGCCAGCCTCGCGACGCAGCTGTCGAACGGCCTCGCGCTGCGCGTCGCCGTCGACAACAACCACGCGGCCGCGGCCGGCGTGCCGTGCGCCGATCTCGGCGCGGACGGCGCGGCCTGCGCGACGGGCCGCCTGATCCTGCAGAACCGCGGCCACCAGCCGATCGCCGACGGCGGCTGGAAGCTCTACCTGCACAGCATTCGCCGCCTGTTGCGGATCGACCGGCCCGGCTTCGCGCTGCGGCGGCTCACCGGCGACCTGTACGAACTGACGCCGCAGCCGGGCTCGGTGCGGCTCGCGCCCGGCGAGCGCATCGAGCTGCCGTTCGTCGCCGAATACTGGCTGCTGCGCTACAGCGACGTGATTCCGCGCCCGTATGTCGTCGTCGACGGCGCGCCGCCGGCCGTGCTGCGCTACAACGATACCGACAACGAGCTGCGCTACGTCGAATCGCTGCCGGCCGACGCGCAGAACAACTCGACCGGCAACGCGCCGCCGGTGGCCGCACGGCCCGATCCGGGCCGCGCGCTGCCGAGCGTGAAGCGCGAACTGCCGCTGCCCGGCACGCTCGAGCTGCGCGGCGTCGAACTCGCGCTGCCGGACCTGCCTGACGCGCAAGTCGCGGCGCTGCGCGAGCGCGCGACGACGCTCGGGCTCGACGGCGCACGCGTGCCGGTGCGAGGCTTCGTCGCACCGCGCCGGCTGCCGGCCGACCTCGCGACACCGGGCGGCTACCGGCTCGCGATCGGGCCGCGCGGCGTGCTGATCGAGGGCTACGATCGCGCGGGCCTCTACTACGGCGTGCAGACGCTCTACTCGCTCGCGCCGGCCGGCGGCGGCCCGATCCCGGCGATGCTCGTCGAGGATGCGCCGCGCTTCACGCATCGCGGGATGCACGTCGACCTCGCGCGCAACTTCAAGCAGCCGGCGACGCTGCGCCGCCTGATCGACCAGATGAGCGCGTACAAGCTCAACCGCCTGCACCTGCATCTGTCCGACGACGAAGGCTGGCGCATCGAGATTCCCGGCCTGCCCGAGCTGACCGAGATCGGCTCGCGCCGCTGTCACGACCCGAGCGAGACGCGCTGCCTGCTGCCGCAGCTCGGCTCCGGCCCCGACAACCGCTCGGGCGGCGGCTACCTGACGCGCGACGACTACGTGGCGCTCGTACGCTACGCGGCCACGCGCTTCGTGCAGGTCATCCCCGAGATCGACATGCCCGCGCACGCCCGCGCGGCCGTCGTGACGATGGAGGCGCGCTACCGACGGCTGCACGCGGCCGGCCGCGAGCAGGAGGCGAACGCGTATCGGCTGCTCGACCCGCAGGACACGACGAACCTGACGACGGTGCAGTTCTACGACCGGCGCAGCGACCTGAACCCGTGCGTGCCGGGCGCGCTCAACTTCGCGTCGAAGGTGATCCGCGAAATCGCGGCGATGCACGCGGACGCACAGGCGCCGCTGCAGACTTGGCACTACGGCGGCGACGAGGCGAAGAACATCTTCCTCGGCGGCGGCTTCCAGCCGCTGAACGGCACCGACCCGAACAAGGGGCGCATCGACCTGGCCGCGCAGGACAAGCCGTGGGCGCGTTCGCCCGCGTGCACCGCGCTGCTCCAGCGCGGCGAGATCAAGTCGATCGACGAGCTGCCGACGCGTTTCGCGAAACTGGTGAGCGCGGCCGTCAACGCGAACGGGATCGGCACGATGGCCGCGTGGCAGGACGGCATCAAGCATGCGAACGGGCCGCAGGATTTCAGCACGCGCCACGTGATGGTGTCGCTGTGGGACACGATCTTCTGGGGTGCGTCGGACAGCGCGCGCGACCTGAGCAACAAGGGCTACCTGACCGTGCTCGCGCTGCCCGACTACCTGTACTTCGACTTCCCGTACACGCTCAATCCGCGCGAGCGCGGCTACTACTGGGGCTCGCACGCGACCGACGAGTACAAGGTGTTCTCGCTCGCGCCGGAGAACCTGCCGCAGAACGCCGAAGTGATGGGCGACCGCGACGGCAACGCGTTCGAGGTGACGGGCACGGGCCCCGCGCCGCGCATCGAAGGCATGCAGGGGCAGGCGTGGGGCGAGGTGATGCGCAACGACACCTTCCTCGAATACATGACCTACCCGCGGCTGCTCGCGCTCGCCGAGCGCGCGTGGCACCGGGCCGACTGGGAGCTGCCGTATGCGGCCGGCGTGCGCTTCAAGCGCGGCGACACGCACCACGTCGACGTCGCCGCGCTGCAGCGCGACTGGGCCGGCTTCGCGACGCTGCTCACGCAACGCGAATTGCCGAAGCTCGAGCGCGCCGGCGTCGGCTACCGGAAGCCGACCTTCACGCTGACGAATCCGTGAACGGCTGATCGGCCGGGCAGCCCGGCGACCGGCGAGGTGGATCAACGCAGCGCCTGTCGCTCATCGGGAATCGTCCGCACCCAAGCAAAAACGGCTTGCGACGCACCGGTCGCAAGCCGTTTTCTGTTGACCGCCGGCCCGGATCCGCCGCGCGGATCGATCAGGCCGGCTTCACCGCGTCACGCCGGTTGTGCGGCCGCCCCGCCGCCCGACGGCGGCAGGCGCGCGCCGAGCTGTTCGGCATAGCGTGCCGCCGCGTTGCCGCAGACGATGTGGAAGGTGTCGAGCGACACCCATGCGACGTCGAGCGTGCCGAGACGCTCGCGATCGACCGCCGACGGATCGCGTACGACCACGCGCAGGCGCGTGGTAGCCACCGCATCGAGCGACGCGACGTTGGTCGCGCCGCCGAACACCGCGAGCCAGCGAGTCGGTTCCGGATCGAGCGGGCCGGCGGCCGCGCCCGTGACGGGCTGTGCGGCGCCGGCCGGCGCCGTTGCCGCCGCCCCGGTCGCGCCGCTGCCGATCGCGGCACGCATCTCGTCGGCGATGATGTCGGCCTCCGGCCCGATGATCACCTGCACGCTGTTGCCGCCGCGCTTGAGCACGCCGCGTGCGCCGATCGACTTCAGTTCCGGCTCCGATACCTTTTCCGGATCGACGACGCTCAGGCGCAGGCGCGTCGTGCACGCGTCGACGACCGACAGGTTGGCCGCCCCGCCGAGCGCGGCGATGTAGCGTTGCGCACGCGGTGCGGCAGCCGTTGCCGCCGCGCCCGGTGCGACGAAACCACCCGATGCGGACGATTCCGCGGCCGCGTCGGTCGAGGCCGGTTCACGGCCCGGCGTGGCCATGTTGAACTTGCGGATGAAGAAGCGGAACAGGCCGTAGTACGCGACGCCATATGCGATGCCGAGCGGAATCGCGATCCAGCCCTTCGTCGACAGCCCGTAGTTCAGCACGTAGTCGATCGCGCCGGCCGAGAACGTGAAGCCGAGCTTCACGCCGAGAATCTGGCAGATCGCGAGCGACAGCCCCGTCAGCACCGCGTGGATCACGTACAGCACCGGCGCGAGGAACATGAAGCTGAATTCGATCGGTTCGGTCACGCCGGTCAGGAACGACGTCAGCGCCATCGAGAACAGCAGGCCGCCGACCATCGCGCGGCGCTCCTTCGGCGCTTCGTGCAGCATCGCGAGACATGCGGCCGGCAGGCCGAACATCATGATCGGGAAGAAGCCGGCCATGAAGGTGCCCGCGGTCGGGTCGCCCGCGAAGAAGCGGTGCAGGTCGCCGTGCACGATCTCGCCGCCGGCCGGCGGCGTGAAGTTGCCGAACACGAACCACGCGAGCGAGTTGATGATGTGGTGCAGGCCGGTGACGAGCAGCAGGCGGTTCAGGAAGCCGAACACGAACGCACCGATCGCGCCCGCGGTCGTCAGCCACTGGCCGGCCGCGTCGATCGCATGCTGGATCGGCTGCCACACGTACCCGAACGCGATGCCCAATATCACGCAGACGAGCCCCGTGATGATCGGCACGAACCGCTTGCCGCCGAAGAACGCGAGGTAGTCCGGCAGCTTGATGTCTTTATAGCGGTTGTACAGCAGGCCCGCGACGACACCCGCGATGATCCCGGACAGCACGCCCATGTTCAGCTTCGGATCGATGTCCTTCATGATCGCGGTTTCGATCAGGTAACCGATCGCGCCCGCGAGCGCCGCCACGCCGTTGTTGTCCTTCGCGAAGCCGACCGCCACGCCGATCGCGAACAGCAGCGGCAGGTTGTCGAAGATCGCGCCGCCGGCGTCGGCGATCATCTTGATGTTGAACACGTCCGGCTGGCCGAGTCGCAGCAGGATGCCGGCGACCGGCAGTACCGCGATCGGCAGCATCAGTGCCCGGCCCAGGCCCTGTATTTTCAGAAACGGATTCCCGTTCATTCAGTCCTCCAATCCTTGTCTCGTCATTGATCGTCGTTGAGCTGATAGCTTTCGTCGTAATACGGGCCGCGAACCTGCCGCCGACGTTCAGTCGAGCGGCCAGACCTCGCGGCTTGCTGCCCTTACCGCCTGTGCCGAATCGAGCGCGAGCAGATCCTGCGCGCGCTGACGGCACAACTGGTAATCGAGACGGCGCACACGCGCCTTGATGCCCGGCACCGACACCGGATCGACCGACAGTTCGGTCACGCCGAGGCCCACCAGGACCGGCACCGCGAGCGGATCGCCGCCGAGCGCGCCGCATACGCCGACCCACTTGCCGTGCTTCGCGGCGCCGCGCACCGCGATGTCGATCAGGCGCAGCACGGCCGGATGCAGGCCGTCGGACTGCGCGGCGAGATCGGCCTGGCAGCGGTCCATCGCGAGCGTGTATTGCGTGAGGTCGTTGGTGCCGATCGACAGGAAATCCGCGTGCTGCGCGAGCTGGTCGGCCAGCAGCGCGGCCGACGGCACCTCGATCATCACGCCGACCTCGATCGGCTCGGTGCGGCCCTGCGCGCGCGCGAATTCGTCGATGCGCTTTTTCAACCGCACGAGTTCGCCCGCGTCGGTCACCATCGGCAGCAGGATGCGCACCGCGCCGAACGGCTTCACCGCGAGCAGGCCCTGCAGCTGATCGTCGAGCAGATCGGGGCGCACCTGTGCGAGCCGGATGCCGCGCAGGCCGAGCGCCGGGTTCGGTTCGGGCGGCAGCGTCAGGTAGTCGACTTCCTTGTCCGCGCCGACGTCGAGCGTGCGGATGATCGCCGTGCGGCCCTGCAGCGCGTCGACGATCGACTGGTAGCTCTGCTGGTGCTCGACCGCCGTCGGCGCGGCCTGGCGATGGATGAACATCAGTTCGGTGCGCAGCAGGCCGACCGCATCCGCGCCGTTGTCGACCGCGGTGTTCGCGTCGTCGAGCGTCGCGATGTTCGCGGCGACTTCGATCGCGCGACCGTCGACGGTGGCGGCCGCCTCGCCGGCCTGTTGCCGGTTCGCCTCGCGCACGCCGTCCAGGCGCTGGCGCTCGTGCCGCGCGCGCTCGACGTCGAGCGCGGTCGGCGCGTGTTCGAGCCGGCCCGCGCTCGCATCGACGACGACCTGCGTGCCGTCCGGAATCGCGTACAGCGCATCGCCGACCGCCACCAGCGCCGGGATGCCGAGTTGCCGCGCGATGATCGCCGCGTGCGACGTCGCGCCGCCGCGCGCCATCACGAGCGCGGTCACGCGTTGGCGATCGAGCGACGACAGGTCGGACGGCGTGAATTCGTCGGCCGCGAGCACGGCCTCGTCGGGCAGCGCACGCGCGGCGCCGTTCGTGTGACCGAGCGCGCGCAGCACGCGCTTCTCGATGTCGCGCAGGTCGGCCGCGCGCTCGGCGAGCAGCGCATCGTCGAGCTTCGACAGCGTGTCGATCTGCGTGCGGATCGTCGCGCGCCACGCGAAGCCCGCGCCCTTGCCGAGGCTGATCAGGTCGCGCGCCGCGTCGACGAGCGTCGGGTCTTCCAGCAGCACGCGATGCACTGCGAAGATGCCCGCTTCGCCGACCGCGCCGCGCGCCGATGCGTTGCGCACCGTTTCGCCGAGTTCGGCGTCGACCGCCTTCAGCGCCTGGTCGAGGCGGCGGCTTTCGGCAGCGGGCGTGCCGGCGGCCTGTTCGGGCGGCACGATGTCCGCATCGTCGAGACGCACCAGCGTGCCGACCGCGATGCCGGGCGCGGCGCACACGCCGGCGAGCGTGTTCGGGTCCAGCGGCGCGCCGGAATTGCGCGCGACCGTCTGCGGTGCGGGCGACCGCAGCCGCGCCGGCTTTTCTTCCACTTCGCCGTGCGCCTCGTGCAGCAGCTCGCGCTCGACCGCATCGACGGCCTGTTGTGCCTGCGCGCCGCGGCCGACCAGTTCGACCGTCGCGCCTTCGCCGGCGCCGAGGCCGAGCAGGCCGACGACGCTCGCGATCGACGCCTTGCGGCCGTCGAACAGCACGTCGACGCTCGCATCGAACCCGCGCGCGGCTTCACGCGCCCGTGCGGCCGGCCGCGCATGGAGGCCGCCCGGCTGCGCGAGCACGATCTCGCGGCGCACTTCGTGGTGCGCGGCCGCGCCGGCCTGCGCCGCGTGCGCGGCGGCTTCGCCCTTGCCGCGCAGCGCGAGCAACGGCGTCTCGCCGGCCGTTGCGAAACCGCTCGCGCGATCGACGACCTCGAACGCGTCGGAATTCGCGATCGCGATCACCGACACGAGCGAATGCGCGTGGCGCGCCACCGCATCCTGATCGAACTCGATCAACAGCGCGCCGGCTTCGACGCGCGCGCCGGCTTCGACGTGCGCGACGAAGCCCTGCCCGTTCAGCTCGACGGTGTCGATGCCGATGTGCAGCAGCACTTCCGCGCCTTGCGGCGTCGTGATCGTCACCGCGTGGCCGGTGCGTGCGAGATGCGACACGACGCCCGCGCACGGCGCGACGAGCCGGCCCGCGAGCGGGTCGATGCCGATGCCGTCGCCGAACATCCCGCCGGAGAACACCGGATCGGGCACGTCGGCCAGCGGGACGATCGGCCCCGTCAACGGGCTAAGCAGGACGATCTGATCGTGGGTGGGGCTCTTCAACTGGGACTCCTCGGCGCGTCTCATCGGCTTTCTCGGCTATCAGTGCGTTTCGGTGACTTTGTTCAGGTGGCGCGGCGTGTCGGGATTGCGGCCGCGCGCGACGGCGAGATCCGCCGCCATCACGTAGAACGAAAGAATGGCGGCGATCGGGTCGAGCGCCGAATGGGCCGACTGCGCGAGCGGCAGCACGGTGCCCGATACGCCGGGCGTCGATACGCCGGGCGTGCCGGCGGGCGCCGCGAGCAGCACGGCGGCGCCGCGTGCGCGCATGTCCGCGGCCAACTGCAGCAGGCCGGCCTGCTCGGGGCCGGGCGGCGCGAACACGAGCAGCGGATAGTCGCGGTCGATCAGCTCCATCGGGCCGTGACGGACTTCGGCGCTCGAGAATGCCTCGGCCTGGATGCCGGACGTTTCCTTCAGCTTCAGCGCGGCTTCCTGCGCGATCGCGAGGCCGAGGCCGCGACCGATCACGATCATCCGCTCGACGCCCGCGAGCGCCGCGACGGCCTGCGACCAGTCGAGCCGGCCGGCCTGCGCGAGCACGTCGGGCAGGCCGCGCAACGCGGTGATCAGCGCGGCGTCGCGCTGCCAGTACGCGACGATCTGCGCGGACAGCGACAGCATCGCGATATAGCTCTTGGTCGCGGCGACCGACAGCTCGGGGCCGGCCAGCAGCGGCAACTGGTGCTCGCATGCGTCGGCGAGCGGCGACGGCAGCACGTTCACGGCGGCGACGGTGCGCGCGCCGGCTTCGCGCAGCGCAGTCATCGTGTTGACGAGATCAGGGCTCTTGCCCGACTGCGAGAACGCGAGCGCGAGCTGGTCCTGCACTTTCAGCGGCGCCTGCTGCAGCGTGGCCACCGACATCGGCAGCGACGCGACCGGCACGCCGAGGCGGCTCATCGTCAGGCTCGCGAAATAGCTGGCGGCGTGATCCGAGCTGCCGCGCGCGACCGTCAGCGCGACGGCCGGCGGGTGATCGAGCAATTGGCCGGCGAGCGCTTCGACGCGCGCGGTGTCGGCGAGTTGCGCGGCGACGACCTGGGCGGACTCGCGCGCTTCCTTAAGCATATTCGACAATCGATTCTCCTTCGACGTAGGTCGCGGTGAGGTTCAGGTCGCGATCGAACACCGCGAGGTCGGCCCATGCGCCGCGCTCGAGGCGGCCGCGATCGGCGATGCCGAGGTAGTCGGCCGCGTAGCGCGACATCCGGTTCGACACGTCGGCGATCGGCAGGCCGAGCGACACGAGGTTGCGCAGCGCCTGGTCCATCGTCAGCGTGCTGCCGGCGAGCGTGCCGTCGGCGAGCCGCACGCCGCCGAGGCACTTCGTCACGTGCTGGCTGCCGAGCCGGTATTCGCCGTCGGGCATGCCGGTGGCGGACGTGCTGTCGGTCACGACGTACAGGCGCGGGATCGCGCGCAGCGCCGCACGGATCGCGCCCGGATGCACGTGCAGCAGGTCGGGGATGATTTCCGCGTACTCGGCATGCGCGAGCGCCGCGCCGACAAGGCCCGGGTTGCGGTGATGCAGCGGCGACATCGCGTTGAACAGGTGCGTGAAGCCGCACGCGCCGTGCTTGAGCGCGGCGACCGCGTCGTCATAGGTCGCGAGCGAGTGGCCGAGCTGCACGCGCACGCCGCGCGCGGCCATCTCGCCGATGATCTCGATGTGGCCCGCGATTTCCGGCGCGAGCGTGACGACGCGGATCGGCGCGATCGACAGGTACTTCAGCACCTCGTCGAGCACGGCCGACACGGCCGCGTCCGGCTGCGCGCCGAGCTTGCCGGGGTTGATGTACGGGCCTTCGAGATGCACGCCGAGCACGCGCGCGCCGCCGGGCGTGCGGGTGCGCGCGACGGTGCCGAGGTTCGCGACGACCTCCATCAGTTCGTCGCGCGGCGCGGTCATCGTCGTCGCGAGCAGGCTCGTCGTGCCGAATTGCGCGTGCGTGCGGACGATCGTCTCGATCGCGTCGCCGCCTTCCATCACGTCGGCGCCGCCGCCGCCATGCACGTGCAGATCGATGAAGCCGGGCAGGATGTACGGCGCGTCGTTCGTCGCGGGATCGACGGGCGTGCCGTCGAGCGTGGTGATGCGGCCGTTCTCGCTATCGAGCGAGCCGTGAATCCAGCCGTCGGAGGTGAGGATGTTGCCAGTCAGCATGACGTTCTCTTGATGATCGGGTGACGCGGGCGTGCGCGTCGTGATTGGCCAATCCGTTGCGATTCATTGCGCGCGATTGCGTTCCATCGCGATTGCGCGGGGTGCGCGGGCAGTCTCGCGCGTCAGCGTTTCAGTTCGGCGACGAAGTCGTAGTAATCGTCGCGGCAATACGTTTCGGTCACTTCGATCGCGCGCTGATCGGCGCCGTAGCCGATGCGCGTGATCACCAGCAGCGCCGAGCCCGGCTTCACCGCCATCCATTTCGCGATCGCGTGCGTCGCGTTCGCGGCGCGAAAGTGCTGCAACGCGCGCACGACGGTCATGCCGCGCGCCTCCAGGTATTCGTACAGCGACGCGCCGAGCGCCTGCGGATCGGGCACCACCGCGGCCGGCAGCGTCGAATGCTCGACGGCCATCACGATGCCGTCCGCGCGGCGCAGCCGTTCGAGCCGCGCGACCGTCGCGCCGGGCGCGAGGCCGAGATGCGTGAGCTCGTCGCGGCTCGCGGCGCGCAGCGTGCGCGACAGCCACACCGAATCGGGCACGAAGCCGCGCTGCTGCATCTTCGCGGTGAAGCCGACGAGACGCGACAGCGGATCGGCGACGCGCGGCGTGATGAAGCTGCCTGCCCCGCGCGCCCGCTTGATCAGGCCCTGCTCGACCAGCAGCGCGAGCGCACGCCGCGCGGTGATCCGCGACACGCCGACCGACACCGACAGCAGCCGCTCCGACGGCAGCGCCTCGCCGGCCCGCCACGCGCCGGCATGAATCGCGCTCGCCAGATTGCGGGCGAGCTGCAGATAGAGCGGCGTGTCGTCGAGGGGATCGGGCGCCAGTTCGGACCAGCCGGTTTCCATGTGCCTCCGGTGTCGGACGACGATCTCGGACCGTCGAAAGTGAACGCATTATATAACCACCATAATACCAGTCAACGAACTGGTATTAGCCTCGCGGAAATCGCCGAAAGCCTTGCGCGGCAAGCGTTTTAGTACCGACAAAGCCTTTGTTTACAATGCAGTGCGGGATAGGGATTTACCCGAAGTGGTATGCAAAGGGACGGTTCCAGTGCAGGATTCGGCCGGATTTCGGGCGTGAATATGAGACCGGAATAGAACCAGTTGAGCCAACTGGTATGCACCGATGAGCAGGCCGGCGCGATGCACGCGTCAGTGGAATTCGCGGCTCGACGTGCGCAAGCCGCCGAGCAGCGGCGTCAGATCCTCGAAATGCTGCGCGACGAGGTGCCGCACGTCGCTGACGACCTGCCACACGCCGGACGCCGCGAGCAGCCGCGAATCGAGCGTTTCGCGGCGCTGCCGCGCGAGCAGCTCGGGCCGGACGATCACGTTCACGCAGCCCGTTTCGTCTTCGAGCGTCATGAACATCACGCCCTTCGCGGTGCCCGGCATCTGCCGTGCGATCACGAGCCCGCATGCGCGTGCGAGCCGGCCGTCGGGGCGGTCGCGCAGCTCGGCCGCGGACGACAGCCGCTGCGCGCGCAACGCCGGCCGCAGCAGCGCGACCGGGTGGCGGTTCAGCGTGAGGCCGGTGGTGTGATAGTCGGCGAGGATGTCGTCGGCTTCCGACGGCGCGCCGAGCGCGGGCTGCTCCCCCTCGTCGATCGGCGCGGCGGCGAGCAGATCGCGCTCCGGCGCCGCGGCGACGGCCTGCCACAACGCATCGCGGCGATGGCCGGCGAGCGTCGCGAGCGCGTTCGCGGCGGCCAGCGCTTCGAGATCGCGCCGTTCGAGCTGCGCGCGGCGCGCGAGGGTGTCGACGTTGTCGAACGGGCCGGCGGCGCGCGCGGCTTCGATGCGCCGCGCGGCCGCTTCGCCCAGGCCGCGCACGAGCGACAGGCCGAGCCGCACCGCGGGCTGGCCGTGCGGCGGCGGCTGATCGGGCTGCGCTTCGAGCGCGGCTTCCCAATTGCTTTGCGTGACGTCGATCGGCAGCACCTTCACGCGATGACGCTTCGCGTCCTGCACGAGTTGCGACGGCGGATAGAAGCCCATCGGCTGGCTGTTCAGCAGCGCGGCGAGAAAGATCGCGGGTTCGTGACATTTGAGCCAGCTGCTCGCGTACGCCAGTTTCGCGAAGCTGGCCGCATGGCTTTCGGGGAAGCCGTATTCGCCGAAGCCCTTGATCTGCTCGAAGATCTGCTCGGCGAATTCGCGTGTGTAGTTCCGTTTGAGCATCCCGTCGACGATCTTGCCGTAATACTTCTCGAGGTTGCCCTTGCGCTTCCATGCGGCCATCGCCCGGCGCAACGCGTCGGCCTCGCCAGGCGTGAAGCCCGCCGCGACGATCGCGATCTGCATCACCTGTTCCTGGAAGATCGGCACGCCGAGCGTGCGTTCGAGCACGGCCTTGAGCGCGTCGCTCGGATACGTGACCTCGCCCTTCTCTTCGCCGGCCACGATCCTGCGCCGCTTCAGGTACGGATGCACCGCGCCGCCCTGGATCGGCCCGGGACGCACGATCGACACCTGGACGACGAGGTCGTAGTAGTTGCGCGGCCGCAGCCGCGGCAGCATCGACATCTGCGCGCGCGACTCGATCTGGAACACGCCGACCGTATCGGCACGGCAGATCATGTCGTAAGTTGCTTCGTCGTCCTGCGGAATGTGTTTCAACGTGAATGGCTTGCCGTCCTTCGCTGGGCCACGCCACGCGGTGCGCAGGTCGAACGCGCGATGCAGCGCCGACAGCATGCCGAGCGCGAGCACGTCGACCTTCATCAGCCCGAGCGCTTCGAGATCGTCCTTGTCCCACTGGATCACGCGCCGCCCGTCCATCGCCGCGTTCTCGACCGGCACGAGCCGCGTGAGCTTGCCGCGGCTGATCACGAAGCCGCCCGAGTGCTGCGACAGGTGACGCGGGAAATTGAGCAGGCGCCCCGCCAGTTCGGCCCATGTCTTGATAATGGGCGTCGCCGGATCGAGCCCGGTCGACGCGAATTGCTGCAGCAGATCGCGGCTGCCGTCGAACCAGCGATGCCCCTTCGCGACCCGATCGACCAGCATCGGATCGACGCCGAGCGCCTTGCCGGTTTCGCGCAGCACGCCGCGCGGGCGATACGTCGAGACGGCGGCCGCGAGCGCGGCGCGGTCGTGCCCGTATTTTTCGTAGATGTGCTGGATCACCTCTTCCCGGCGTTGATGCTCGAAATCGACGTCGATGTCGGGCGGTTCGCCGCGTTCCACGCTGATGAAGCGCTCGAACAGCATCGTGCTCTGGTCGGGATTCACTTCGGTGATGCCGAGGCAATAGCAGACGACCGAGTTCGCGGCCGAGCCGCGGCCCTGGCACAGGATGTTCTGACTGCGCGCGTATTTGACGATGTCGTAGACGGTCAGGAAGAACGGTTCGTACTTCATTTTGGCGATCAGGCCGAGTTCATGGCGGATCTGCTTCGCCACTTTCTCCGGCACGCCATTCCAGTAGCGTCGAGCGACACCTGCCCACGTCTCCTGCCTCAAGTAACTGGTCGGCGTGTGTCCGCGCGGTACGAGTTCGAGCGGATATTCATACTTCAACTCGTCGAGTTCGAAATGACACGCATCGAGAATCGCGCACGTCTCCGCCATCTCGTTCGGCGAAAACAGCGCTGCGATTCGCTTCCGCAAACGCAGATGCTGCTCCGCATTCGGCGCGAGCGCATAGCCGCACTCGGCCACCGGCATGCCGACACGGATCGCCGTCATCACGTCCTGCAACGCCTTGCACGAACGCCGGTGCATCGTCACGTCGCCGAGCGCGACGATCCGCACGCCGCGCCGCTCGCCGGCCTCGCGAATCTCGTCGCGCTGCGCGCCGTCGAGCGCGCGCTGCAACTGCACGAGCCCGAGCCGCGCGCGCTCGCCGAACGTCGCGCGAAACCATGCGACCTGTGCGTCGAGCACGTCCGCCCGCACCGGATACGCGGGCACGAGGATCGCGAAGCAATCGGGCATCCCGCGCAGATGGGCGAATTGCTCAGGCGGCCTCGACAACATTCGCGGCGTCAGCCGGTACGTTCCCTTCGGCGCCTCCATCCGCCGCCACGAAATCAACTCGGCCAGGTTGCCGTACCCTTCGCGATTCCGGGCGAGCAACACGAGCCCGAACGCACCGGGGCCCGGATCGTGGCCGGGCGCGACGTCGTCCGGCGTGACGTCGAAATACGAACCGATGACGAGCGGCAGCCCCTTCGCTTTCGCGGCGACATGCATGCGCGGCGCGCCGGCGAGCGAGCATTCGTCGGTGATCGCGATCCCGCGATAGCCGAGTTCCGCCGCACGCTCGACCAGTTCGTCCGCATGCGACGCGCCATGCAGGAACGAAAAATTCGAGCGGCAGAACAACTCCGCGTAATCGGGCAGCAAACTGAATTCCGCAACCATCTCCGTTCACCCGAACAAACCGTGCAGGAACCAGCGCGGGGCAGCCTGACTGCTCGTCCGCTCCTTGAATACCCAGTAGCACGCGCCTTCCTCGTCCTGCGCGACGTGGTAATCGCGTGCGATCAACTGCCCGTCGAACCACCCGGCTTCGATTCGCTCGGCCGACGACATCATCCGCAGCGGCGTATGAAATACCGGCCGCTCGCCGCGCATCAGAAGCGGCAGCGGCTCGGCGAGCAACCAGGCGGGCCGCGGCGGCGCGGCGAGCGGCACGACAGCAGGCTTGCCGGCTTGCGCATCGAGCGGCAGCCAGCGGTTCGCGGCCTCGGGCCGGTAATCGGCGACAGGGGCCGCGCGCAATACGTTGTCCGCGCCGAGCCGCGCGACCAGCAGTTCGAGCAACCGCTCGCGGGTTTCCCGCGTACCGCCCGGCTCGGGGAAAAGATCGTCGGCCGGCGGCGCGACCGATTCGACGCGCGTGGCCTTCAGCCGCACCGCGATCACCGCGGCCGGCAACTCGACGCGCGCGAGCCGCTCGCCGAGCAGCCGCATGAAATGCGCTTCGTCGCGCACGGGGGCGGCGAACGCCAGCTCGAGCGGCGTCGGCGGCACGGCCTGGCGGCCGCGCTCGTGTTCGAGATCGAACGTCATCGCGGCCAGCGACAGTTGCCGCGCGGCCAGCCAGCCGCACAGCTGCACGACGAGCCGCCGTGCGGCGAACAACACGGCTTCCGCGTATTCGACGCGTTCCGGCAATTCGAGCCGCACGTCGAACACGGGCGGCACCGCCATCCACGCGAGCGGCTCGACCGCTTCGCCGTACGCACGATCGAGCGCGGCCAGCAACGCGGGACCGCAGCGCCGCTGCAGCCCCGCGCGCGGCAGGCGGCGCAGATCGGCGAGCGTGCGGCAGCCGAGGCCGTCGAGCCAGCCGGCATACGGACGCGCGTCGGGCAGCAGCACACAGGGCAGCCGATCGAGCGTGCAAACGAGCGACGCGTGACGCGCGACGCGGCGCCGAATGCGCGAGCGCGCCGACGTGCGCGCGAGCAGCCACGCGCCGCGACCGGTCGGCGCGGCGGACAGGCGCGCCGCATAGCCGAGCGCCGCGAGCGTCGCCCGCACCTGGCGGCACAGCGACGGCAGCCCGCCGAACAGGCGCAGGCTCGGGCCGACGTCGACGATCAACGTCGCTTCGTCGTCGAGCGCGACGCACGGCGAGAAGCGCAGCAGCGCGAGCGCGACCGCGCGCAGCGCATCGGCTTCGCGGGCGGGATCGCGTTCGACGAGCTGCGTCGCGGGCGCGAGCGTGAGGACGCCGCCGCGCTTCATGCCCGCGCGCACGCCCTGCCGGCGCGCGGCCGCATCGGCGATCAGCACGACGCCGTGCTCGAGCACCGCACAGCCGGCGTCGCTGGCCTCGCCGGCTGCTGCGTCAGACGGCGGCGGGGCGCACACGTCGAGCGGCAGGCGCGGCAGATGGATGCCGAGCAAGACGCGCATAGCGGCTCTCCACGATGGGCGACGGCAAATCGAGCACGAGCGGCTCGCTGCGCGCGGGCCCGCGACGCTTGACGATGTCGAGCGACACGCCGCCCGGCACCGGATACAGCGCGACGCGCAGCACGGCCGGCGACGGCTGCCGCGCGGCCGACAGCGGGCGCAGCATCACGAACAGCGTGTCGCCGGTGCGCGCGGCCGCGAGATGCAGGCGCCGCAGCGCATCGGGCCGCGCGTCCTGCCAGAGCAGCAGCGCACCGCAACAGCCGGTCTTGAGCGCCTGCTCGGCGGCCCACAGCGCATCGGTGCGGCTCCCGGCGCGCAGCCACAGCAGCGTGTCGGCCGGCACGCCGAGACTCGCGAGCGCGGTGGCATGCGGCGACTGCGGCGGCGCGACGAGCGCGAGCGGCCGCCGCGCGCTGACGGCGCGGGCGAGCGCGGGCGCGAGCAGCCGCATCTCGCCGCAACCCGGCTGCGCGGCCAGCAGTTCGACGAGGCCGCCGACCGGCCAGCCGCCGCCCGGCAGTTCAGCCGACAGCGGCGCGAAGCCGGTTTCGATCGTGCGGGGACCGCCGCGCGCGAGTTGCGAGCCGCGCCACAGGGACGGATGAAGCGATTCGGGAGCAATGGAGGATGCGAGCATGACGCCACCCACGGCTGTATGGATATACAGTATATGGCAATGCGCGCGCGTCGCACAGCACCGGTATAAAACCGGGTTTCGTCGGAGGAAAACAGGCAGAAGCCGGCGCGCCCGTCATGTCATGGCGCGCTGGCCCGCATCGCGCCTCGCACCTCCCGCAACGCGTCAGCCGCGCCGACCGCTTTACGTTATGCTGTCCGCCGGCCCGACCCACACCATCGGAGGGGGACTTGAAACGAATGATTCGTTCGATCGCATGCGCGGCCGTCGCGCTGGCGCTGCCGGGAGCCGCCTTCGCGCTGACCGATGGCAACGCGCAATACGACGACTGCATGCTCAATGCGCTGCGCGAAAGCCGCAACGGCGCCGCGGCGCAACTGATCCAGCGCTCGTGCGACGCGCTGTACCGCAACAACGCGATGCTGCTGCCGCGCGAACGGCGCTTTCACGAATGCGTCGTGCAGTCGCTGCCGGGCGTGCGCGACAACTACGCGATCCAGCAGATCATGTCGATCTGCTCGCGGCGCGGCGAGATGTGAGCGGCGCGCTGAACGTCGCGCGGTCGCCCGCCTTTACGTGCATCGCTACGAAAAAAGAGGCTGCGCGCTGTTTGCAGCAACGCCGCACAGCGCCCCCGTCAGGTCGTGGACAAACTCGGTGAGCGGTCAGTCATAGAGCCAGCGTCCCGCTTTTGCCGATGCGATCAGCATTCGAACATTCAGATCCGGAACACGATGGATCACTTTTTTCTTAAACGGATTGATCAAGTCAAGAAATGAAGAATCGTCTTCCGGGTAATATTTTTTTATGTCGAATCCACTTATATCAACATTGAATTTCACCGAATACTCTTGCATCAGATCCTCGACCTCACAATCATCAAAACGCAAGTCCAGATCCAAATCGGTACTTTCCGTTATCTCATCGGCCATGAATGATATAGAGAATCCGGACTTTTTCCTCACAAACTCAATCACCCTTTTTTCAAGATCTACCATAACCTATCCCCCTCCCTTGCAACTCTATTGTAGTGAGCCACCGTCTTGCCGGCAATAATAGAAATATCCCTTGCAAGAATCACCCAACCAAGCACTGGGATCGTTCTTCCTACGAAGGTTCCGATGTTTCTAACCAGCCTGATTTTCAAATTTCGCACTGGTCCGCCTACCAGTGTTGGCAATTTCCAACCAAACGGGAATTGAGCCTTTTGAAAAACTCTTCTTGAGTATTTGCTTGCACGCGAAGTCCCCTGTATCGCGTCGATCGGCTTTGCCCTGGTCGGCAAATTACTTCTACCCAGCAAGATCATACCAACCGACACGGCATCATCGACGCCCAACTGATTCATCGTTTCGTCAACCATGATCCAGAAGAACAATTCTCCCGCAGTCAGATTGACCATCCCATAGTAATGGTAAGCCGCACTCAATTTCTCGACAGCACTCATTCAGCGTCCTCGTTCGTAATTTTTAAAAATGTTTTTTAGTCTAACGAAGACATACGGTTACCGCGCCGACAAACCCGGCCGATCTGTTGACCGATCGCACCGCAACGACGGTGGAATCTCACGCGGAATAAATCGTCATTCTGCTCGACGCGAGCAATGACGGGGCGCAGCGGGATGCCAGAGAGAGAAAATGCATAGCGATTCCGAATTCGAGCAGTCGCGCACACGTTCCATACCAACGTGTCGAACCGTTACCAAACGGCTTTCATCCATGAACGCCGATGCAATTGCGGCGTGTAATCTTCACACTACTCCTGCATCTCGAAAAGCATTCCGCTCGCACACGAAAAAAAGGCCTGCACACGTGCAGGCCTTCATTCGATCAAACGATCGCGTTCAGAACGACGCGACCATCGAGCCCTTGAATTGCTTCTTGATGAATTCCCTCACTTCCGGCGACTGGTACGCCTTCACCAGTTTCTTCACCCACGGCTGATCCTTGTCCTTCGCACGCACGGCGATCAGGTTCGCGTACGGGCTCGTCAGCGCTTCGAGCGCGATCGCGTCCTTGGTCGGCTGCAGGTTCGCGGCCAGCGCGTAGTTCGTGTTGATCACGGCCGCGTCGACGTCCGACAGTACGCGCGGCAGTTGCGCGGCGTCGAGTTCGGAGATCTTCAGCTTCTTCGGGTTCTCGGCGATGTCGAGCACCGTCGCGTTGTTGCCGCCCGTGCCGGCGCCGGCCTTCAGCTTGATCACACCTTGCGTCTGCAGAAGCAGCAGCGCGCGGTTCTCGTTCGACGGATCGTTCGGCACCGCGAGCTTCGCGCCCTGCGGCAGATCCTTCAGCGACTTGAACTTCTTCGAATACACGCCGATCGGCGAGATGTAGGTCAGGCCCGCGCTGACGATCTTGTAGCCGCGCTGCTTCACCTGGCTGTCGAGGTAGGGCTGATGCTGGAAGCTGTTCGCGTCGAGGTCGCCCGAATCGAGCGCCGCGTTCGGCTGCACGTAGTCGTTGAACTCGATGACCTTCACGTTCAGGCCTTCCTTCTCCTTCGCGACCTTCTGCACGACTTGCCACACTTGCGCATCCGGGCCGGCGACCGTACCGACCTTGATCACCTTGTCTTCGGCATGCACGGCCGCCGACAGCGTCAGCGCGGCACCGGTGGCCAGCACGGAAAATACCTTCAGGAGACTACGACGCTTCATCTGTTTCTCGCTTTCTTGCTTACTTGAAAGGGGGCGCGATACGGGTATGCCCGGACTCGCAGGAAGGGGCAAATGGTGTCACAGGATCGGCGGGAAGTGAAATACATCCCGCTCATATGGGTATGCACCAGCGCAGTGCTGGCGGCCGATGCACAAGTCAGCCGTTAGTTGCACTTTGTGGTCGACGCATCGCCTCATCGGCCGATACCCGTCACGCCGCCGCCCCTCGTCGACCGCCTTCGCGCCGCCCGTCAGGCGGCAGCGCGAGCGCGACAGCCCGCGTCCGCTGTGCTAAAAAGACCGGCCGGCCGGCGCGCGCAGCGCCGGCATCATTCCAGGGCCATCCATGTACGTCATCGACATCCACTACACCGCGTCGCTCGAGCGCATCGACGACGCGCTCGAACGCCATCGCGCGTATCTGCAGCTGCAGTTCGACAAGGGCATCTTCATCGCGGCGGGGCCGAAGGTGCCGCGCGAAGGCGGCGTGATCCTCGCGGCCCGCATCGATCGCGACGAACTCGACGCGATCCTCGAAACCGACCCGTTCGTCACCGAGGGGCTCGCCACCTATCGCGTGACGGAATTCAGGATCACGCGCGCCGCAACCGGCTTCGACGTGCCGGCGCTGCCGTAACGCGGCTTCGGCGCGACGCGCGCATGCCGACGCGCCGCCCGGCGGGCAGCGCATGCGCACAACGAAGAGGGCGAGGGAAAACGTGACGGCGCGAAACGGCCGTCGCGCGAAACGCCGGGCCGCGCGCCCGGCGGCGGCCGGTCAATCGACCAGCAGCTTCAGGTCGTGGACCCACGGGGCCGGGCCCTGGCCGTCGCGCACGAACAGGCGCAGCTTGCCGTCGCGGTCGAACACGTAGCTCGCGGCCGTGTGATCCATCGTATAGCTGCCGGGCGTCTTGCCGGGCACCTTCGCGTAGTACACGCGGAAATCCTTCGTGACCTTCTTGAGCGCCGCTTCGTCGGCCGGCCGCAAGCCGATGAACGACGGATCGAATGCAGGCACGTACTGGCCGAGCAGCGCCGGCGTGTCGCGTTCCGGATCGACGGTGACGAACAGCACCTGCACGCGCTTCGCGGCATCGGGCCCGAGCTGCTTCAGCGCTTCGGACAGCTCGGCCATCGTGGTCGGGCACACGTCCGGGCAGTGCGTATAGCCGAAGAACATCACGACGGCCTTGCCCTTGAAGTCGGCGAGCGTGCGGACCTTGCCGGTCGTATCGGGCAGCGAGAAGTCGCTGCCGAACTGCGTGTTGCCGGTGATGTCGAGATTCTGGAATTTCGGCGCGTTGTCGCATCCGGCGAGCAGCAGCGCTGCCGTGAATGCGCACGCGAGCATCCAGCCTTGGCGCGCGCGGCGCCCGAACCGTGATGGGAGCATTGCGTTCAAACCGTGCGGTTACACGCCGAGCAGCGGGCGTGCATAGTGATCGACGAGCAGCGCGACGAACAGCAGCGACAGATAGACGATCGAGTAGCGGAAGGCCTTGCGGGCGAGTGCGTCCGAATAGTCGCGATGGATCTTCCACGCATACGCGAGGAACACCGCGCCGAGCAGCACCGCGCTCGTCAGGTAGACGGCCCCGCTCATGCCGGAAATGAACGGCATCATCGTGACCGCGAACAGGATCACCGTATAGAGCAGGATGTGCAGCCGCGTGAACTTCTCGCCGTGCGTGACGGGCAGCATCGGCAGCCCCGCGTTCTCGTAATCCTTGCGGCGATAGAGCGCGAGCACCCAGAAATGCGGCGGCGTCCACACGAAGATGATCAGCACGAGGATCCACGCGTCGCCCGGCACCGCGCCGGTGACCGCGGCCCAGCCGAGCGCCGGCGGCATCGCGCCCGACGCACCGCCGATCACGATGTTCTGCGGCGTCATCGGCTTGAGCAGCAGCGTGTAGACCACCGCGTAGCCGACGAACGTCGCGATCGTCAGCCACATCGTCAGCGGGTTCGTGAACGTATACAGCGTCCATGCGCCGACGCTGCCGAGCACGGCCGAGAACAGCAGGATCTGCGGCGTCGTGATCTCGCCGCGCGCGGACGGGCGCCACGCGGTGCGGCGCATCATCGCGTCGATCTTCTGTTCGACGAGGCAGTTGATCGCGAACGCGGCGCCGGCCAGCAGCCAGATGCCGACCGTGCCGCCGATCAGCACGTGCCACGGCACCATGCCCGGCGTCGCGAGGAACATGCCGATCACCGCGCAGAACACCGCGAGCTGCGTGACACGCGGCTTCGTCAGCGCCATGTACTGGGAAAAGCGGCTACCGGGCGATTGGGAGAGGGTGCTTTGCATGGGGACGGTCACGCCGGGGCGGCGTCGCGCGCAGGCTGCGCGACACGGCCGGGGCGGCTTGAAAGGATGCGAAAGTTTAACATGACGACGAGCAGCAGCAGGATCGCGGCCCCGCCGTTGTGGGCGACGGCGACGGGCAGCGGCCACTGCAGCACGATGTTGGTCAGGCCCGTCACGAACTGCAGCAGCACGACCAGCAGCACGCCGTTCGCGGGCCGCCGCAGCGATTCGAAGCGGCGCATCTTCAGCGCGAACGCGACCAGGTAGGCGACCACGACGAACGCGAACGTGCGGTGCGTCCAGTGGATCGCGACCAGCGCGTCCTGCGTGATCGCGTCGCCGTCCTTCGTCATCCCGAGTGCGCGCCACAGGTGGAAGCCGTGCTGGAAGTCCATCGGCGGAATCCACTGCCCGTTGCAGGTCGGGAAGTCGGTGCACGCGAGCACCGCGTAGTTGGTGCTCACCCAGCCGCCGAGCGCGATCTGCACGACCAGCAGCACGAGCGCCGCGAGCGCGGCCGCACGGTAACGCCCGGCCTCCGGGTCATGCGACGGCAGCGGCGTCTGCCGCGCCGCGAGCCAGCCGAGCGTGCCGAGCAGCGTGAGGCCGAGCAGCAGGTGGATCGTGACGATCACCGGCTGCAGCTTCATCGTGACCGTCCATGCGCCGAACGCGCCCTGCACGAGGATCAGCAGCAGCAGGCTCGTCGGCCACCACGGCGACACGTGCAGCGGGCGGCGGCGCAGCCGCGCGGCCCACGCGATCGCCACCTGCGCGATGATCAGCACGCCGATCGCCATCGCGAAATAGCGGTGAATCATCTCGATCCACGCCTTCGTCATGCTGACGGGCCCGGTCGGCATCGCCTGGTGCGCGGCCGTGATCGCCGCGTGCGCGATGAACGGCGACGACGTGCCGTAGCAGCCGGGCCAGTCGGGGCAGCCGAGGCCCGAGTCGGTCAGCCGCGTGAAGCCGCCGAACATCACCAGGTCGAGGGTCAGGAACGTTGTGATCCACACGAGCTTGCGGAATTTATTGTCGTCGGCCTTCACCCACACGTACGACAGCGGCAGCAGCGCGATGCAGAAGCCGATCAGGCCGAGTTGCAGTAGATACGACATCGGAATGGTGCCTCGTTCTCTCGCCTTAACCGATGCTCGACCACTTCAGCAGCTTCGTCACGTCCGACTTGATCTTGCTGGGATTCGGGTCTTTCGGAAAACGCATCATCAGGTTGCCGTTCGGGTCGACCATGTAAATGTGGTCGCTGTCCTTCGTGCCGGCATCGGTCGGCAGCCACGCGGCCACCGCGGCCGGATCGGCGACGAACCGGCGCGTGTCCGGATACGCGTCCAGCACCTTCTGCGGCACCGCGCCCGCATCGCTGCGCAGCCACACCATCGTGATCCGGTGCCGTTCGCCCGCCTGCGTGACGCGGATCTGGCGCATGAAATAGAGCTTCTTCGCGCACGCGTCGTCGCACGCGCTGCGGTCGGTCATCACGAACAGCCAGACCCCGCGCAGCGACGACAGCGGCACCGTCTTGCCGGTCTCGTCGGTCACCTGCAGATCGGCCGGGATCGGGCGCTGCGGCTCGATCAGCGTGCCGTAGTTCGTCGATCCGCCCTTCGGCTTGATCACGTAATAGGTGAAATACGACGCGATCATCGGCGCGGCGCACACGAGACCGAGCAGCACGAGCATCCAGCGGCCGCGCTTGCGGGCCGCGGGCGAGATCGGCGCGGCGGCCGGACCCTGACGGGAAGATTGCATGGACAAATCAGACCTCTCGAAACGAACCCGCGGCGCCGGCGCCGCGTCCTGGCATGACGCTCACGCGCCGGCCGACTTCTTCGCCGCACGCCGCGCGGCGTACAGGCCGAAGCCGAGCGCGGCCGCCGCCATCGCCCACCACTGAAACATGTAACCGTAATTGCGCTCGACGCCGGTCGTCGCCGCCGGCCAGTCGCGCACGAGCTTGTCGCCGTCGTCGCTCGTCTGCTGGATCACGAACGGCTGCAGCGGCAGCCCGGTTTCCTTCGCGTACGCGGCGACGTCGAGGTTCTGCCGGATCTTCTGGTGCGCGGCCGACCCGCCTTCGCCGAGCTCGAACGCGCGCGACGCGTCGGCGCGCGCGATGCCGACGATCTCGACGTCGCCCGCCGGCGTCGTGAACGGCTCGATCGCCGTGCGATCGGCGATGTTGCGCGGCAGCCAGCCGCGGTTCACGAGCACGACGCCGCCGCCCGTGAGTTTAAACGGCATCACGACGTAAAAACCCGGCTGGTCGTTATACGGCCGATTGTCGAGGAACACCGCCTGCTCGGGCAGGAAGCGGCCCTTTGCCCGTACGCGATGAAACTCGATCGACGCGAGCGGAACCGGCTGCGCGCCGAGGTCGACCGGCGCCGCCTGCTCGTAGCGCGCGATGTTCGCCTGCAGCGCTTCCTTCTGGTGCGCGCGGTCGCGCTGCCAGAAACCGAGCCGGATCGTGACGGCCACGACGACGAGGATCAGCAGCGCAGGCAGCCAGCGGATCTTCATCATGCGGCCCGCCCGGCACATGCGCGAAAGCGAAGTGCGATAATTATCCTCTTCCTTTCGAATTGCCGTCGTCCGGTTCGCGTCATGCACATACTCGTTCCCATCGCCTTCGTCCTCATCATTGCCAGCATGGGCTCGGCGCTCTACTTCATGATGCACGACCGCGGCCATACGAAGCGCATGGTCTGGTCGCTCGCCACCCGCGTCGGGCTGTCGGTGTCGCTGTTCCTGCTCATCCTGTTCGCGAACTGGATGGGCTGGATCCATTCGACCGGTTTGCCGATCGGACGTTGATGCCGTCGCCGCGCCGGCGCTGTGACATTTAGCCGCACGGCCGCGCCACCAAGTAAAAGCGCCGCCTGACTGAGTCGCGGCGGCGCCAGGGTGATGTCGCTCGCAGCGTCGCCGCCGCGCCCGCGACACCAATGAAAACGGCCCGCGCATCGCTGCGCGGGCCGTTTTTCCATTTACAGCCAGTAGACGACGACGTACAGGCCGAGCCAGACGACGTCGACGAAGTGCCAGTACCACGCGGCGCCTTCGAATGCGAAGTGATGATCGGGCTTGAAGTGGCCGCGGATCATCCGCACCAGCACCACCGCGAGCATCGTGCCGCCCAGGAACACGTGGAAGCCGTGGAAGCCGGTCAGCAGGAAGAACGTCGAACCGTACACGCCCGAGTTCAGCGTCAGGTTCAGTTCGTTGTACGCGTGGTAGTACTCGAAGCCCTGCAGGAACAGGAAGCAGATACCGAACACGAGCGTCGCGGCCAGCCATGCGATCGCCTTCTTGCGACGATCGTCGCGCAGCGCGTGGTGCGAAATCGTCAGCGTCACGCCCGACGACAGCAGGAACGCGGTGTTCAGCGTCGGGATCGGCCACGGGCCCATCGTCTTGAAGTGACCGGCGAGCGCGGCGGGGCCTTCGTTCGGCCACACGGCGGAGAAATCCGGCCAGATCAGCTTGTAGTCGAGGCTGCCGAGCTGGTGCAGCGCGATTTCACGCGCATAGAACAGCGCGCCGAAGAACGCGCCGAAGAACATGACTTCCGAGAAGATGAACCAGCTCATGCTCCAGCGGTACGACTTGTCGACGTTCTTGCCGTATTGACCGCCTTCCGATTCGGCGATCGCGTCGCCGAACCAGTGATACAGCGTGAAGAGCAACCACAGCAGGCCGAGCAGCGCCGTAAACGGCGCCCAGTCGTGACCGTTGATCCACAGCGCTGTCGACCCGAGCATGACCAGCAGGCCGATGGCCGCGCTGATCGGATGCTGCGACGGATGCGGCACAAAATAGTACGGGGTCTGGTTTTGACCGCTCATGCTTGATTCTCCACTTCAGTCCAATTTGTGTACCGGAAACCGCTCCGGCTTTATTTCTTGCGCGGCGAGACCGCCGCCGCTCTTTCCTGCACGCCGCGCCTTGGCGCCGCGCACCGCATTCTTTCGTGGCCGCACGCCACTAGCCGCGTGCCCTCAACCCACGACTGCACGCACGATCAGGATCAGCACGCCGATGAACACGCCGGCCGCGAGCAACGCGACGATCAGCACGTGCAGCGGATTGAGCTGCGTCGCGTCGGCCTCCAGGTCGCGCCGCTTGCGCACCCCGAAGAACGACCACAGCACCGCTTTCAGCGCCTGACCGAACGTTCCGCTCCGCTTGACTTCCGTCATCGCCCCGTCTCCTTCGTCATGCGTCCGGCTTCGCCGCACCCTGCGCCGCCGCCGTACTGCGCTGCGCCGGTGCCGGCGTGGCCGGGGTATTCAGCTCGAAGAACGTGTACGACAGCGTGATCGTCTTCACGTCCTTCGGCAATTTCGGGTCGATCACGAACACCACCGGCATCTTGCGCGACTCGTTCGCGGTCAGCGTCTGCTGCGTGAAGCAAAAGCACTCGATCTTCTTGAAGAATTCCGTCGCCTGCTTCGGCGCGTAGCTCGGAATCGCCTGCGCCACGACCGGCCGGCCCTGCCCGTTCGTCACGTCGTACACGATCGTCGTCAGTTCGCCCGGATGCACGTCGAGGCTGTTGTGCTCCGGCTTGAAGCCGAGCGGCCCGCGCGCGTTCGCATCGAACTCGACCGACACCGTGCGGCTGGTGTCGACCTGCGAGTTCTTCACCTCGCGCTCGCTGACATCGCGCTGCACCAGGTTGTTGATGCCGGTGATCTGGCAGATCGCCCGATACATCGGGATCAGCGCGAAGCCGAAACCGAACATCAGCCCGGCCACGACGAAGAGCTTCACCAGCATCGAACGATTGAACGCGCGATCCACGGCGCCCTCTTCCGGCTTCGACATACGACGACTTCCTCGCTACTGCGTCAGTTACTGCATCAGTGGGTGGACAGCCACCACTGCTTGATCACGACACCCATGAAAAAAACGGCGGCGATGACGAGCAGGGTGAGGCCGAGCCGCTTGTTGCCCGCGCGAATCTGCTCGGGCGTTCGTCTTTCTGATGGATTCCGGGTCATCTGAAACTTCGCTGAAACTTCAGTTCCGCGCCCGCCGCGCCTGCCTGCGCGGCAGGCAGCGGCGGAACGCTCGGTGAAACTTACTCGACGTGCGGCGGTTGCTCGAACGTGTGGAACGGAGCCGGGCTCGGCACCGTCCACTCGAGGCCCGTCGCGCCATCCCACGGCTTGTCGGACGCCTTTTCCAGCTCGCCGCCGCCACGGTAGGCCGGCAGCGCGACCGCGAACAGGAAGTACACCTGCGCGAGGCCGAAGCCGAATGCGCCGATCGTCGCCACCTGGTTGAAGTCCGTGAACTGCGCCGGGTAGTCCGCATAGCGGCGCGGCATGCCCGCGAGACCGACGAAGTGCATCGGGAAGAACGTCAGGTTGAAGAAGATCATCGACGCCCAGAAGTGGATCTTGCCGCGCGTCTCGTTGTACATCCAGCCCGTCCACTTCGGCGCCCAGTAGTACCAGCCCGAGAACAGCGCGAACAGCGAGCCGGCCACCAGCACGTAGTGGAAGTGCGCGACCACGAAGTAGGTGCCGTGATACTGGATGTCGAGCGGCGCCATCGCGAGCATCAGGCCCGTCAGGCCGCCGAACGTGAACACGAACAGGAAGCCGATCGCGAACAGCATCGGGGTTTCGAACGTCATCGAGCCGCGCCACATCGTCGCGAGCCAGTTGAACACCTTCACGCCCGTCGGCACCGCGATCAGCATCGTCGCGTACATGAAGAACAGCTGGCCGGTGACCGGCATGCCCGTGGCGAACATGTGGTGCGCCCAGACCATGAACGACAGGATCGCGATCGATGCCGTCGCGTACACCATCGAGCTATAGCCGAACAGCGTCTTGCGTGCGAACGCCGGGATCACCTGCGACACGATCCCGAACGCCGGCAGAATCATGATGTACACCTCGGGGTGGCCGAAGAACCAGAAGATGTGCTGGTACATCACCGGGTCGCCGCCGCCTGCCGCGTTGAAGAACGACGTGCCGAAGTGGCGGTCGAACAGCACCATCGTGATCGCGCCCGCCAGAACCGGCATCACGGCAATCAGCAGGTACGCGGTGATCAGCCACGTCCACGCGAACATCGGCATCTTCATCAGCGTCATGCCCGGTGCGCGCATGTTCAGGATCGTCACGACGATGTTGATCCCGCCCATGATCGACGACGCGCCCATGATGTGGACCGCGAAGATCGCGAAGTCCATGCCCGGGCCCATCTGCGTCGACAGCGGTGCGTAGAGCGTCCAGCCGGCGGCCGTCGCGCCGCCCGGCGCGAAGAACGAACCGACCAGCAGCACGGCCGCGACCGGCAGCAGCCAGAAGCTGAAGTTGTTCATCCGCGCGAACGCCATGTCGGATGCGCCGATCTGCAGCGGAATCATCCAGTTCGCGAAGCCGACGAACGCCGGCATGATCGCGCCGAACACCATGATCAGGCCGTGCATCGTCGTGAGTTCGTTGAAGAACTCCGGACGCATGATCTGCAGGCCCGGCTCGAACAGCTCGGCACGGATGCCGAGCGCCATCACGCCGCCCGACAGGAACATGATGAACGAGAACAGCAGGTACAGCGTACCGATGTCCTTGTGGTTGGTGGCGAACAGCCAGCGACGCCAGCCGTGCGGGGCTTCGTGCGCGTGGTCGTCGTGCGCGTGGTCCGCGGCTACGTCGTGCCCGATGCTAGACATGAGAATCTCCTAATGCGAATACGTCGACTAACTCAGCGACACGTCAAGCCGCCGGGCCGATCTCGACACGCCGGGCTTCCTTCGCGTCAGCCCCGCCCGTGATCGTTTCCGGCTTTTTGAGAATAATGTGGTCTTCCGCCACGCCTGCTGCCTTCAGCGCATCGCGCACGGCCTGCGCCCGATGCTTCGCCAGGTCGGCGTTCGCGTCGGCCGAGCCGGTCTTGTCGGTGAAGCCCGACAGCGCGAGCTTCGCGTCCGGATGCGCCTTCGCATAGTCGGCCGCGGCGGCGATCGCCGCCTTCGCGTCGGCCGGCAGCACGCTCTTGCCCGTCTCGAAGTAGATCGTCGACAGCGCGGCCGATGCCGCTGCCGCCGGTTGCTCGGCCGCGCCCGACGCGGCTTGCGCCGGTGCCGAAGCCGCTTCAGCCGGTGCCGCGCCCGCCGTGTCTTCCGGCATCTTGCCGTTGCGTGCGTCAGCCACTTGCTTCGGCTGCAGCAGATCGTTCTTGTGGTTGCCCCACGAGTTGCGTTCGTACGTGACGACCGAAGCGATGTCGAGGTCCGACAGCGACGCCCACGACGGCATCGCGCCCTTGCCGTGCAGCACGCGCTCGACGTGCGCGGCGATCGGGCCGTTCACGATCGGGCTGCCGTCCATCGCCGGGAATGCGCCGAGGCCCTTGCCGTTCACCTGGTGGCAGGCCGCGCAGTTCGCCTTGTAGACTTCCTCGCCGTGCGCGACGAGCTCGGCCATCGTGTAAACCTTGTTCGGATCGACCGCCGCGCTGGCCAGCTTCGCCTTCTGCGCGGTGACCCACTTCGCGTAGTCGTCGTCCGACAGGACTTCGACGACGACCGGCATGTACGCGTGCTCCTTGCCGCACAGCTCGGTACAGAAGCCGCGGAACGTGCCGACCTTGTCGGCCTTGAACCACGTGTCGCGCACGAAGCCGGGGATCGCATCCTGCTTCACGCCGAACGCGGGCACGTACCACGAGTGGACGACGTCGTTCGCGGTCGTGATGATGCGGATCTTCTTGTTGACCGGCACGACGAGCGGATTGTCGACTTCCTGCAGATAGGTGTCGGTGATCGGCTTCTTGCCCATCACTTCGTCGCGCGGGGTGGTCAGCGTCGACAGGAAGCCGATGCCCTCGCCCGGGCCCTTCACGTAGTCGTAGCCCCACTTCCACTGGTAGCCGGTGACCTTGATCGTGAGATCGGCGTTCGTCGTGTCCTTCATCGCGACGACGGCCTTCGTCGCCGGCAGCGCCATCAGCACGACGATGACGAACGGCACGATCGTCCAGATGATCTCGACGGTCGTGCTTTCATGGAAATTGGCGGCCTTGTGGCCCTTGGATTTGCGGTGCGCGAAGATCGAATAGAACATCACGCCGAACACGCCGACGAAGATCACCGTACACAGGATCAGCATCATCGTGTGGAGATCGTAGAGCTCCTCGGCGATCTTCGTGACAGGCGGCTGAAAGTTGATCTCGTTGACACGGGGGCCGCCCGGGCTATCACCGACCGCCAGGGCCGCACCGGCAAAGAGCAATCCGCTGCATGCCAGCACGCCCGCGAGGGCTCGCTTGATTGTTTTCATAGCATCCTTACCCAAAATTTCCATTCAAACCCTCCCCCGTCGCAAGCCGTCGGCCTGTTCCGGCCGATGACTGCGCCTCGTCAGCCGCAGCGCCTGAGCGACACGCGCAGTTCGTCGGCGAACTGCGCACGCTTGTACTGCGCGAGATGCTGCCCGATTACGACGGTCTGCCCGCGCGATACCAGCCGAATCGGATCGCGTGGCGTCGCTCCCGGCTCGACCCGCACCCAGCGCGGGTTGAATTCGATCTGCGTGAGCCGCTCCGCATCCATCCGCTCGATCACGAGCCGGTGCGGGAACAGCCTGATGCGCTCGTAATCGACCGCATGGCGAGCATGGATCGCAAATGCGACACCTACCGCCAGCAACTCGATGCCGGTGAAGGGCATGACGAGCCAGGCCCCTCTCCACATCAGCAACGCCGCGATCGCCAGCGAGAAGCCCGCGAGCGACACGTAAAACAGCACGAACTGGCGTGGCGACACCGAACAGTTGCGTTTCATCAGCCAGTCTTCGAGGACCGGTTCGCTGTCCGCCGTCTCCGCCAAAACGCTCGCTGCTTCCATCGCCGCCTCACGCGAATGGCATGCGATGCATGCCTGCATCGGACTCGCCGCCCCGTATTGCGGGGACCCCGGGACGACAAGCTGACGCATTATAGGCGGGTTCAATGGCATCCACAAGCAAGCGCCTATCGCCCGCCAAGCCAAGCGCGACAAGCTTTCCGGCCGTTTTTGCCGCCAATTCGACCCCGCTTTGCGCCGCTAATTTCGGACATAACAAAACCCCTCTTTACCGCTTTACCGATTCTTCGGACGCCCCTTGCCGATGTCCTCGATGCGCACGATGCCGTGCCCTTCCGCGGTCGTGCGCGGCACGGCCTTCCATGCGTGGCCGTAGATCACCTCGAACGTGAGCGGGATCGTGCCGTCCTCGCGCCGGCGCGCGTCCAGCGCGTCGCCGAGCGCCGCGCCAAAGCGGCGCGTCGCGTGCCGCGGCGCCGTGCGCCCGAACGGATAGGCGCCCCAGCGACGCACGTCGGCGAGCAGGGAATCGGGGGATGGGTAGGTGACGGTCAGCACTTCCTGATCCATCACGGGAATCTCGAAGCCGCTCTCGACGAGCATGTCGCCGAGGTCGTGCATGTCGACGAAATCGATCACGCGCGGGGCGGGCGGCGCCACGTCGAGCGCCGCTTCGGCGTCCGCGCAGGCCGCGCGCAACTCGCGCAGCGTGTCCGGGCCGAGCGTGCTGAACATCAGCAGCCCGTTCACGCGCAGCACGCGCTGCCATTCGGGAAAGACGGTATCGGGACGCGAATGCCAGTGAAGCGCGAGATTCGACCAGATCAGGTCGAACGCGCCGCCGGCAAACGGCAGCGCGGCGAAGTCGGCCTGCGCGACGCGCGGGCCGCGCTGGCCCAGCGCCCGGCCGAGCGACGTCGGCAGCCAGCGGCGCCAGGTGGTCTGCTCGACCTCGCGCTGACCGGCCCGCGCGAGCATCGCGCCGGACAGGTCCACGCCGAACACCGGCGCTTCCGGAAAGCGCGCGCGCAGCGCCGGCAGATCGTCGCCCGGGCCGCAGCCCGCATCCAGCACGGCCGCGGGGCTCACCTTGATGTATTCGAGGCGCTCGTTCATCCGCTGCGCAATCTCGCGCGGCAGGAACGCAACCGCATCGAACGTGGCGGCACGGCGGTCGAAGATCCGCCGCAGGCGCCTGGCGTCATTGGCCGGACGGCCGGTTGAAGTCGAAGCTGGGGACATGTCGGGCACACTGGCGAAGAGCCCGAAGTATACTCGCTCGCCTCGCAAGCTTCATTGAGGCGGCATGCCAGGAGTGTTGCGATGGTCCGCGGTTCCGCCGAGCGCACGATGCGCGTCGTTTTGTCGCAGGTTCGCGCGCTGGTCGGGCGCGTTGCCTCGGTCACGTTGCCCAATCGCTGCGCGCTGTGCGGCAATTTGTCACACACCGTGATTTGCGGCGCCTGCGATGCCGCGTACTGGAACGAAGCGCGGCTGCGCTGCGAGGTTTGCGCGGTGCCGCTCGGCGTCGGGCAAGCACGACCGCCCGGTTGCAACCGACCCGGCGCCGGCCGCGCGGCCGCGTACCTGTGCGACGCATGCCGCACCGCGCCGCCGCCGTTCGATGCGACGCTCGCGCTCGCCGATTACCGCGCGCCGCTCGACGGGCTCGCGCGCGGCCTGAAGTTTCACGCACGGCTCGCGCTCGGCGGCGAATTCGCGGCCCGGCTTGCGCGGCTGGTCGACGATACGCGCGGCGCGCGCGGCTTCGACCTCGTCGCGCCGGTGCCGCTGTCGCACCGGCGGCTCGTCGCGCGCGGGTACAACCAGGCGTGGGCGATCGCACGTCCGCTCGCGCGCCGGCTCGGCGTGCCAGCGGACGCGGCCTTGCTCGCGCGCGTCGCCGACACAGCGCCGCAATCGCGGCTCGACCGGCACGCACGGCGCGACAACGTGATGGCGGCTTTCGCGGTGGCAGGTCGCGCCGCCGGCCGCCACATCGCGCTCGTCGACGACGTGATGACGTCCGGCGCGACGCTCGCGGCGGCCGCGCAGGCGCTGAAGGCGGCGGGCGCCGTGCGCGTGACGAATCTGGTTGCGCTGCGCACCGCCAGGGATTAATTAGATAGAGAGGCCGGCCGCCGCACAAGCGGCCGTCACAAACCGGTCGGCCAGGAGCCTGCGCGCGTTGCGCGGCTCCGGCCGGCCCAGCCAAACCGAAACATGTTCAACGTCGTCCTCGTCGCCCCCGAAATTCCGCCGAACACCGGCAACGTGATCCGCCTGTGCGCGAACACCGGCGCGCACCTGCACCTGATCGAGCCGCTCGGCTTTCCGCTCGACGACGCGCGGATGCGCCGCGCCGGCCTCGACTATCACGAGTATGCGCAGATGCGCGTGCACCGCGACTGGGACGCGTTCGTCGCCGCCGAAGCACCCGATTCCGCGCGGATGTTCGCGTTCACGACGCGCGGCTCGGGCCGCTTCCACGATCACGCGTTCCTGCCCGGCGACTGGTTCGTGTTCGGCTCGGAAACGCGCGGCCTGCCCGCCGAGCTGCTCGAACGCTTCCCGAACGAACAGCGCGTGCGCCTGCCGATGCGGCCGGACAACCGCAGCCTGAACCTGTCGAATACGGTCGCGGTGGTCGTGTTCGAGGCGTGGCGCCAGGCCGGCTTCGAAGGCGGCGCCTGACGCGCGCCGGGCGCGGCCCGCGGCGCTGAAGGCGTCAGGTTCGCGCGAGCCGCGCGCGGTACAGGTCGTAGATGTCGGAGGAAAAGCACGCGAATACGACGCGTGCGAGGTTCGGCGCCTGCGCCAGCATTTCGGCGACGGTACCGACCGCGATGTCGACGGCCTCTTGCGCCGGATAGCGGTAGATACCGCAACTGATCGCTGGAAACGCGATCGACGTCGCGGCGACTTCCTCTGCCAACTCGATCGCGCGCCGGTAGCACGACGCGAGCAGATCGGCCTCGCCGCGTGCGCCGCCGTACCAGACCGGCCCGACCGCGTGGATCACGTAGCGCGCCGGCAACCCGTGGCCGCGCGTGAGCTTCGCGTCGCCGGTGTCGCAGCCGCCGAGCGTGCGGCACTCGGCGAGCAGGCCGGGGCCGGCCGCGCGGTGGATCGCGCCGTCGACGCCGACCCCGCCGAGCAGCGAACCGTTCGCTGCGTTGACGATCGCGTCGACGTCGAGCGTCGTGATGTCGACGAGTTGTGCATCGAGCGTGGTGGAATGGATCTGCAGCATGACACCCTCGCGGAACACCGGAGACGATTCAAGCGTAGTCCGCTTTGGCGCCGCGCGCCCGGCGCAACCGTGCCGGGCGGTGCGTACCGCGCTACTCGGCCCGCGCGTCGCGGCGCAGCAGGCCGCTGACGGCGTCGCGCGGCGCGATCCCGTCGAACAGCACGCCGCACACGGCTTGCGTGATCGGCATTTCGATCGATTGCGCACGCGCGAGCGCCAGCACGGCCTGCGCGCAGCGCACGCCTTCGGCCACATGGCCGAGCGCGCCGAGGATGTCGTTCAGCGTGCGGCCGGCCGCCAGTTGCAGGCCGACCGTGCGGTTGCGCGACAGGTCGCCCGTCGCGGTGAGGATCAGGTCGCCGAGGCCCGTGAGGCCCGTGAAGGTTTCCGCGCGGCCGCCGAGCGCCACGCCGAGCCGCGACATTTCGGCGAGGCCGCGCGTGATCAGCGCGGCGCGCGCGTTCAGCCCGAGGCCGAGACCGTCGGAAATGCCGGTCGCGATCGCCAGCACGTTCTTCACCGCGCCGCCGACCTCGACGCCGACCACGTCGTCGCCCGTATAGATTCGCATCGCGCCGTGATGGAACGCGGCGAGCGTGCGCTCGCGGCATTCGGCCGACGCACTCGCCACCGTCAACGCGACGGGCAGCGACTGCCCGACCTCGCGCGCGAAACTCGGCCCCGACAGCACGCCGTTGCTCTGCTGTTCGGGCAGCTCGGCCGCGATCACCTGATGCGGCAGCAAGTGCGTGTCGGCCTCGAAGCCCTTGCAGACCCAGACGACGTGCGCGGGCACGCAGCCCGCGTCGCGCATCGCGCGGCACAGCGTGCGCAGCCCGGCCACCGGCGCGGCGATCACGCACAGCGCGTCGTCCGCGGCGCCGTGCGCGAGCGCGGCGCCGAGATCGGCGTCGTAGCGCAGCGCATCAGGCAGCGCGATGCCGTCGAGATAGCGGGAATTTTCGTGCCGGGCCTGCAGCCCGGCGATGAGCGCGGCGTCGCGCGCCCACAGAAGCGTGTCGTGCCGCGCGGCCAGATGGCCCGCGAGCGCGGTGCCCCAGGCACCGGCGCCGAGAACGGCTACTTTCATACCCAGCACCGGTCCGAGTGAAACGTCAGTTCAACGTCGTGCCATTCGGCGCGCCTGCCGCGGCGCCGGCCTGCTGCTGAAGCTGCGCGAGACGCTGCTCGTACAGCGCCTGGAAGTTGATTTCGGCGAGGTGGATCGGCGGGAAGCCGGCACGCGTGATCGCGTCGGCGATGTTCGAGCGCAGGTACGGGAACAGGATCGTCGGGCAGGCAATGCCGACGAGCGGATCGAGCTGCTCGTCCGGAATGTTGCGGATGTCGAAAATGCCGGCCTGCTTCGCTTCGATCAGGAACGCGACCTTGTCCTTCACCTTCGCGGTGACGGTGCCCGACACGATGACTTCGAACACGCTTTCCGCGAGGCGGTCGGCCTTGACGTCGACTTCGACTTCAACCGACGGCATGTCCTGCTCGAGGAAAATCGCCGGCGAATTCGGCTGCTCGAGCGACATATCCTTCAGGTAGACGCGCTGGATGTTGAAGAACGGTTGGTTTTCGACGTCGGACATGGTGTTTCCCTAAAAGTGGTGACGGGGCGGCCCGGCTGTTCGCCGGCCGCCACGGATGATTCCTGCGCGCCCAAGCCGCGGCGCGGCCGGCGGCCATTCTGCCCTAATCAGGCCGCTTGCAGAAGCGGCACGAGGCCGCCTTCGCGGTCGAGCTTCGACAGATCGTCGTAGCCGCCGACGTGCGTGTCGCCGATATAGATCTGCGGCACCGTGCGGCGCCCCGTGCGCGTCATCATTTCCTCGCGGCGGGCCGGATCGCGATCGATCAGCACCTTTTCGATCTGCTCGACGCCGCGCAGCTTCAGCAGGCGCTCGGCCTGCATGCAATACGGACACACCTGCGTGCTGTACATCAGAACCTTGTTCACTTCGCCACTCCTTGTTTGACGACCGGCATCCCGGCCTGCTGCCAGGCGGCCACGCCGCCTTCGAGCACGTGCACCTCGGCGTAACCCGCCGCCTCGACCTCGCGCGCCGCCTTCTGCGACTGCTGGCCGTTCTGGCAGACGAGCAGCACCGGGGTGCTCTTGTTCTTCGCGACCTGCGCAATTTTCGCGCCGATCTCGCCCGCCGCGACCTGACGCGCCGACGGCAGGTGGCCGGCGGCGAAATCGGACGCGGCGCGCACGTCGATCACGACCGCATTGCGGCGATTGATGAGCTGCGTCGCCTCCGCGGCAGACAGGCCGCCGCGGCCGCGGCGCAGTGCGGGCCATGCGAGCAGGCCGCCCGAAACCACCAGGATCGCGATAAGGGCCAGGTTGGTGTAATTGGTAAAGAACGTCACGAAATTCCGCCGGAAGAAGAGAAATCGGATGAGGACAATCCCGCCATTATAAAATAACCGCCTTGCGCGATGGCGGGCCCGGTCCGGGTGCCGCGCGACGCGCCCCGCTTCCCTATCACTACCGACCGCAAGATCCATGTACAAACTCGTTCTCATCCGCCACGGCGAATCGACGTGGAACAAGGAAAACCGCTTCACCGGCTGGGTCGACGTCGACCTGACCGAGCAGGGTCGCAACGAGGCCTACCAGGCCGGCGAGTTGCTCAAGGAAGCCGGCTACACGTTCGACATCGCGTACACGTCGGTGCTCAAGCGCGCGATCCGCACGCTGTGGCACGTGCAGGACAAGATGGACCTGATGTACCTGCCGGTCGTCCACTCGTGGCGCCTGAACGAGCGCCACTACGGCGCGCTGTCGGGCCTGAACAAGGCGGAAACGGCCGCGAAGTTCGGCGACGAGCAGGTGCTCGTGTGGCGCCGCAGCTACGACACGCCGCCGCCGGCGCTCGAGCCGACCGACGAGCGCGCGCCGTTCGGCGACCCGCGCTACGCGAAGGTGCCGCGCGAGCAGTTGCCGCTCACCGAATGCCTGAAGGACACGGTCGCGCGCGTGCTGCCGCTGTGGAACGAGTCGATCGCGCCGGCGGTGCGCGCCGGCAAGCAGGTGCTGATCGCCGCGCACGGCAACTCGCTGCGCGCGCTGATCAAGTACCTCGACGGCATCTCGGACAGCGACATCGTCGGCCTGAACATCCCGAACGGCGTGCCGCTCGTGTATGAACTCGACGAGAACCTGAAGCCGATCAAGCACTATTACCTCGGCGACCAAGACGCGATCGCGCAGGCGCAGGCCGCCGTCGCGAAGCAAGGCAAGGCGGGCTGACGCCCGGTGCGGCGGCCGGCGGCGGTCCGGCGCGGCGTGCGGGCCCGGCCTCGGCCCGCACGCCGCGCGAACCTTCCCGGCCCTGCCGTGGTCGAACCCGCTTTCGAACCCCGCAGCGCGCCCGGCGGCGCCCCGGCCGGGCCCTCAGCGGCCTTTTCGACGCTTTTCGCGCCGTTCCACTGAGTAATCGGACGAACAGTTATACTTGTCCGCTACATCCCCGCCACCGCCACGCGCTTCCCGACCGCAACAGACTCTCTATGCGAATGAATTTGAAGAACATCGGCCTGATTGCCGCGGGCCTCGCCACGGGCGTGTTCGCCACGCTGCAGGTTTCCGCATCGGCCGAGCAGACCGCCACGGCGCCGCTTCCCCTCGACCAGCTCCGCCTGTTCGCGGAAGTATTCGGGCAGATCAAGCGCGAATACGTCGAACCGGTCGACGACAAGAAGCTGCTGACGGCCGCGATCAAGGGCATGGTGTCGAGCCTCGACCCGCACTCGTCGTTCCTCGACAAGACCGACTATGACGAGCTGCAGGAGCAGACGAAGGGCCGCTTCGCGGGTCTCGGCATCGAGATCTCGCAGGAAGACGGCCTCGTCAAGGTGATCTCGCCGATCGAGGACACCCCCGCGTTCCGCGCCGGCATCCGTCCGGGCGACCTGATCACCCGCATCAACGACAAGCCGGTGCGCGGCATGACGCTCGACAAGGCCGTCAAGCAGATGCGCGGCGAGCCGGGCACCAAGGTCACGCTGACGATCTTCCGCAAGAGCGACGACCGCACGTTCCCGGTCACCGTCACGCGCGCGATCATCAAGGTCCAGAGCGTGAAGATGAAGATGCTCGATCCGGGCTACGCGTACATCCGCATCACGAGCTTCCAGGAGCGCACGACGCCCGATCTCGCGCAGAAGCTGCAGGACATCGCGCGCCAGCAGCCGAACCTGAAGGGCCTGATCCTCGACCTGCGCAACAACGGCGGCGGCCTGCTGCAGAGCGCGGTCGGCGTGGCGGGCGCATTCCTGCCGCCGGACTCGGTCGTCGTGTCGACCAACGGCCAGATCCCCGATTCGAAGCAGGTCTACCGCGATACGTACGACAACTATCGCCTGCCGTCCTTCGACGGCGATCCGCTGAAGAACCTGCCGCCCATCTTCAAGACCGTGCCGATGATCGTGCTGACGAACGCGTATTCGGCGTCCGCGTCGGAAATCGTCGCCGGTGCGCTGCAGGATTCCAAGCGCGCGCAGATCATGGGCAAGACGACGTTCGGCAAGGGTTCGGTGCAGACGGTCCGCCCGATGACGGCCGACACCGCGCTGCGCCTGACCACCGCGTACTACTACACGCCGAGCGGCCGTTCGATCCAGAACAAGGGCATCACGCCGGACGTGCCGGTCGATCAGTACGCGGACGGCGATCCGGACGACGTGCTCGTGACGCGCGAGGTCGACTACACGAACCACCTCGCGAACACGCAGGATCCGAACGAGAAGAAGGAACAGGAAGAGCGCGAGCAGCGCCGGCTGGATCAGCTGCGCATTCTCGAGGAGCAGAACGACAAGAAGACGCCGGAGCAGCGCCAGAAGGATCGCGATCGCAAGCCGATCGAGTTCGGCAGCGCCGACGACTTCATGATGCAGCAGGCGCTCAACAAGCTCGAAGGCAAGCCGGTCCAGGAATCGAAGTCGCTGCTCGCCGAGAGCACGACGAAGAGCCCGGCCGCCAAGGCTGCCGCCAGCTCGAAGGCATCGGGCGCGAGCGCCGCGAAGCCGGCTTCCGCACCGAAGCCCGCCTCCGCGCCGAAGTAAGCGCCGGCCGGCATCCAACGGGCCATCGCGGGAAGACCGCGATGGCCCGTTTTTCATGCGCGCCTAAAATAACGAACGTCCGCCCGCCTCGCTCACGCCTGCCCATGAACGACGATCAACTCCTTCGCTACTCCCGCCACATCCTCGTCGACGAAATCGGCATCGAGGCGCAGCAACGCTTTCTCGACGCGCATGCGATCGTCGTCGGCGCGGGCGGCCTCGGCTCGCCGGCCGCGATGTATCTCGCGGCATCGGGGGTCGGCACGCTCACGCTCGTCGACGCCGACACGGTCGACCTCACGAACCTGCAGCGGCAGATCCTGCACGGGACGGCGTCCGTCGGCCGCAGCAAGGTCGAATCGGGGCGCGACGCGCTCGCGCGGCTGAATCCCGAGGTGACGGTGAACGCGGTCGCGGCGCGCGTCGACGATGCGTGGCTCGACGCGCACGTGCCGCACGCGAGCGTCGTGCTCGATTGCACCGACAACTTCGCGACGCGGCATGCGATCAACCGCGCGTGCGTCGCGCACGGCGTGCCGCTCGTGTCGGGCGCCGCACTGCGCTTCGACGGCCAGATCAGCACGTTCGACTTCCGCGACGCGGCCGCGCCCTGCTATGCGTGCGTGTTTCCGGAAGACCAGCCGTTCGAGGAAGTCGCGTGTTCGACGATGGGTGTGTTCGCGCCGACCGTCGGGATCATCGGCGCGACGCAGGCGGCCGAGGCGCTGCGCGTGATCGGCGGCATCGGCAAGACGCTCAACGGGCGGCTGATGATGCTCGATTCGCTGCGGATGGAATGGACGACGATGAAAATCGCGCGCCAGGCCGACTGCCCCGTGTGCGGGGGCCGGCACTGACGCGCGACGGGCATGCGCCGCAAGCGCATGCGTGACACTTCTCTACCGTTAGCGGCGGCGAAAACGCCTACGCGGCCGCATCCGCCCGCGGCTCGGCAACCGACAGCCGCTGCAGCGCCGCCTGCACTTCTTCCGGCTCGAACGCGGCCAGCACGTCGGCCGTCGGCTTCTCGAGCGCCTTCAGGTGCGCACGCAGGATCTCCTGCTTCACGACGAGCAACTGGCTCGGGTGCATCGAGAACTCGGTGAGCCCCATCCCGAGCAATAGGCGCGTGAGCGCCGGGTCGCCCGCCATCTCCCCGCATACCGACACCGACACGCCCGCCCGCTTCGCCTCGCGCAACGTATACGCGATCAGGTGCAGCACGGCCGGATGCAGCGGGTCGTACAGGTGCGCGACCGCGTTGTCGGCGCGATCGATCGCGAGCGTGTACTGGATCAGGTCGTTCGTGCCGATCGACAGGAAATCGAAGCGCTTCAGGAACAGCGGCAACGCGATCGCGGCGGCCGGAATCTCGATCATCGCGCCGAGGCGCACGTTCGGGTCGTATGCGAGCCCCGCGTCGTCGAGCTGGCGCTTCGCCTCGCGGATCAGGTCGAGCGTCTGGTCGATCTCCTGCGCGTGCGCGAGCATCGGGATCAGGATCTTCACCTGGCCGAACGCGGACGCGCGCAGGATCGCGCGCAGCTGCGTGAGGAACATCTGCGGCTCGGACAGGCTCCAGCGGATCGCGCGCAGCCCGAGCGCCGGGTTCGGCGCCGTTTCGTAGCCTTCGTCGAGCGCCTCGAGCGGTTTATCGGCGCCGACGTCGATCGTGCGGATCGTCACCGGCATGCCCTTCATCCACTCGACGGCCCGCTTGTACGCGGCGAACTGCTCCTCCTCTTCCGGCATCTCCTTCTCATGCATGAACAGGAACTCGGAGCGGAACAGGCCGACGCCGACCGCGCCGGCCTCGACGGCCGCCTTCGCGTCGTCGGGCAGTTCGATGTTCGCGTACAGGTCGATCTTCGTGCCGCACAACGTTTGCGTCGGCGAGAACTTCAGGCGCTGCAGCTTGCGTTGCTCCAGCAGCTTCTCGGACTGGCGATACGAGTATTCCTCGAGGACGATCGGCGCCGGATCGACGATCACGATGCCCTGGTCGCCGTCGACGATGATCAGGTCGTCCTGGCGGATCAGCGAACTCGCATGCTGCACGCCGACCGCGGCCGGAATGCCGAGGCTGCGCGCGACGATCGCCGTGTGCGACGTGCGGCCGCCGAGATCGGTGACGAACGCCTGGAACGACTGCGTCTTGAACTGCATCATGTCGGCCGGCGCGATGTCGTGCGCGACGACGATCATCTCGCTCGTGCCGTTGCGGGCCGCGCGGTCGAGCGCCTGCGACGCGGACGGCGCACCGGCGAGCGCCTTCAGCACGCGCTCGACCACCTGCTCGATGTCGGCCTTGCGCTCGCGCAGGTATTCGTCCTCGATGTCGTCGAAATGGCGCGTGAGCAGCTCGAGCTGCTCGGTCAGCGCCCATTCGACGTTGTAGCGGCGCGTGCGGATCAGGTCGATGGTTTCCTGCACGAGCATCTCGTCGCTCAGGATCATCGTATGGACGTCGATGAAGGCGCCGACTTCGCTCGGCGTGTCGTCGGTCAGGTCGGCGCGCAGTGCCTCGAGCTCGCGACGCACGACGTCGAGCGCCGTGCGGAACCGCTCCACTTCGGCGTCGGTCTGGTTGGCCTCGATCAGGTAATGGGCGACGTCGAGCGCCGCCGGCGCGATCAGGTACGCTCGCCCGATCGCGATACCTCGTGAGACGGGAATGCCATGCAGCGTGAAGGACACGCGCACCTCCTCTGTACAAGTAAAGCCGCGGCACACTGCTGCGATGCGCTTATGACCCCGGTTAGCGATTATAAATTCCGCGACTCCCTGCTGGCTGCATGCAGCGCAGCATTGCACATTTCGCATCAATGCTTCCGACGAAAAAAATGCCGCGAAACCCGCGGCATTCCGACTGGAAACGGCAACGATCCCGCGCAGCGATCACTGGCCTTCGCCGAACTTGTCGGCAATCAACTTCAGCAGCGCGTCCATCGCTTCCCGCTCGTCGGGCCCGTCGGTCTCGATCGTCACGGTGCTGCCGATGCCGGCCGCCAGCATCATCACGCCCATGATGCTCTTCGCGTTGATCTTGCGCCCGTTGCGTGTCATCCAGACTTCCGACTGGAAGTTGCCGGCCAGTTGCGTAAGCTTGGCCGATGCGCGCGCATGGAGCCCCAATTTATTGACGATGGTGGTTTCTTGTTGAAGCATGATTCTCGGTCGGGTCGGTCGGGACCGCCGGCGGCGCGCGCAGGCGGGTCGGTCTAAAACGAAAAACGGGGGCTCAGTGCGATTCGGTGCGCGGCTGCGGTTCGGGCGGAATCGGCGCGCACTGGCCGCAGCCGGTTTCGCTCGGCGGCGGCGGCGTGCCGGCCGACACCTCGTGGACGCCCTTCGCGCCGCCGGACAGCGCCTTGTCGACCAGCTTGTCGAGCGGCACGGTGCGGTAGCAGACGGCCCGCACGAGCATCGGCAGGTTCACGCCGGCCAGCACGCGCACGTTGTCGAGCTTCGCGAGCTGGCCCGCGATGTTCGCGGGCGTCGCGCCGTACATGTCGGTCAGCACGACCACGCCGTTGTCTTCGCGCAGCCGCGCGAGTTCCGCGTGCGCGAACGCCATCACCTGGGACGGATCGCTGTCGGCCATCACGTCGATGCAACCGATGCGGGCGGGCACGCCGCCGTAGATGTGCGCGATGCAATCCCGCAGCGCGGTGGCGAGCGGAGCGTGCGCGATGATCAGGATCCCGGCCATGTCAGATCGCTCCCGGCCGCCCCTGGCGGGCCGATACCCCGCGGCGGGGCAATGAGCGTAGCGAGTGTGGGAAACGTTTCATGTTCAGCCTTGCAACAGTGTCGGCCCGACCGCCGGGCCTTCGGTGCGCCGATCACGGCACCGGGCAAGCGGGCATTGTAGCAGGCCGGTCAAGCTGCTCCGGCGACGGGGGACCTGCGCGGCCGCCGCCGGGGTTGCGCGGGAGGCGGCCTACGCGGCCGCACGCTCCAGCGCGTCGATGAACATCGCGGCGACGTCGAAGCCCGTCTGCTCCATGATCTCGCGGAAGCACGTCGGGCTCGTGACGTTCACCTCGGTCAGCCAGTCGCCGATCGCGTCGAGGCCAACCAGCAGCAGCCCGCGCGACGCGAGCACGGGCCCCAGCGTGGCGGCGATCTCGCGATCGCGGGCCGTCAGCGGCTGCGCGACGCCGAGGCCGCCCGCGGCGAGATTGCCGCGCACTTCGCTGCCCTGCGGAATCCGCGCGAGCGAATACGGCACCGGCTCGCCGCCGATCAGCAAAATGCGTTTGTCGCCGGCCTTGATCTCGGGAATGAACTTCTGCGCCATCACCGAGCGCGTGCCGTCGTGGCTCAGCATCTCGACGATCGAGCCGAGGTTCATGCCGTCCGGCTTCACGCGGAACACGCCCATCCCGCCCATCCCGTCGAGCGGCTTCAGGATCACGTCGCCGTGCTCGGCGTGGAACGCACGCAGACGCTTCGCATCGCGCGTGACGAGCGTCGGCGCGACGAACTGCGGAAACTCGCCGATCGCGAGCTTCTCCGAATGATCGCGGATCGACTGCGCCTTGTTGAACACGCGTGCGCCGGCGCGCTCGGCCAGCTCGAGCAGCCACGTCGACGTCACGTATTCCATGTCGAACGGCGGATCCTTGCGCATCAGCACCGCGCCGAACGATTCGAGGCGGCGCGCGTCGACCGCGCCCGCTTCGAACCAGGTGTCGCGATGCAGGTCGTCCAGCTCGCCGACGAACGTGATGCGCCGCACGTCGGCTTCGACGGCCGAGCCCGTCCACGCGAGGTGGCGCGGCTCGCACGCGTACACCGCATGCCCGCGCCGGGCGGCCTCCGCCATCATCGCGTAGGTCGAATCCTTGTAGATCTTGAAACGCTCGAGCGGGTCGGCGATAAAAAGAATGTCCATGCGGGTCCTGTACGTAGCGAAGGTCCGTTACACCTGAATGGCTTCGGGGTCGGTCTTTTCCAGTTCGATCGACGACGCGATCAGCGACAGCCGCGCGACGACGCCGTACATGTAGAAACGGTTCGGCGGCGCGGCGCCCGGCTTGGCGCCCGCATCCGGCAGCGCGGTGTGCTCGAAGCCGAGCGGCACGTAGTGCATGCCGGGCGCGTTCAGGTTCTGGTCGCGCTCGCGGCCGCCGTGCGTGCGGTAGAAGCCGCCGACCACGTAGCGGTCGATCATGTACACGACCGGCTCGGCCACTTCGTCGCCAACGCGCTCGAACGTGTAGACGCCTTCCTGCACGATCACGTCGCGCACCGCGAGGCCGGCCTTCGATTCGGCCATCTGCGCGCGCTCGGCCTTCGTCATGCGGCCGATCTCGGCCGCGTCGTGCACGGTCATCACGCCGCGGCCCGCGGTGCCCGCGTCGGCCTTCACGACGACGTACGGCTTCTCGCTGATCCCGTATTCGCGATATTTGCGCGCGATCTTCTTCAGCACGCCGTCGATCGCGTCGGCGAGCGCCTGCTCGCCTTCATGCGCCTGCCAGTCGACGCCTTCCACGTGCGCGAAATACGGATTCACCATCCACGGATCGACGCCGACCATCTTCGCGAACTTCTTCGCGACGTCGTCGTAGCACGCGAAGTGCGTCGACTTGCGGCGCACGGCCCAGCCCGCGTGCAGCGGCGGCAGCAGGTATTGCTCGTGCAGGTTTTCCAGCACGGGCGGGATGCCGGCCGACAGGTCGTTGTTCAGCAGGATCGAGCACGGGTCGAAATTCTTCAGGCCAAGGCGGCGCTGCGAACGCTCGAGCGGCTCCAGCACGATCTTCTGGCCGTCGGCCAGCGTGATCGGCGTCATGTCGGTGATGCTGGGGTCGAGCGAGCCGAAGCGCACGTTCAGGCCGGCCTGGCGCATGATCGTCGCGAGCCGCGCGACGTTTTCCAGGTAGAACGCGTTGCGGGTCGGCAGCTCGGGAATCACGAGCAGATTCTTCGCGTCCGGGCAGATCTTCTCGATCGCGGCCATCGCGGCCTGGACGGCGAGCGGCAGCACTTCGGACGGCAGATTGTTGAACGCGCCGGGAAACAGGTTCGCGTCGACGGGCGCCAGCTTGAAGCCGGCATTGCGCAGGTCCACCGAACAATAGAACGGCGGGGTGTGTTCCTGCCATTCGAGCCTGAACCAGCGTTCGATCGCAGGCGTCGCGTCGAGGATCTTCTGCTCGAGTTCGAGCAGCGGACCGTTCAACGCGGTAACGAGGTGGGGAACCATGAATCACTCGCGAGCGGGAGAATGAAGATTGTAGAGCAATTGCCTTGCCCATTTGGGGATTGTTCCCGGCTTCACAAGGATAGGGAGGGAGTTTTCGGCTATTGACCCGATAGAGTGAAGGGTTATCCGCTACGGCAGGAGGCGACAGGAGAAAAAAAGCCCGCCGGGTAGGCGGGCCGAAGTCGCTGCGCTCATTCGGAGCGGGCGCCGTCTGCGCGGCGGCCCGCCGTTGATTCGTGTGACTTATTCCACGTGCTCGCCGTGCAGGATCACGTCGAGGCCTTCGCGCTCTTCCTCTTCGGTCACGCGCAGGCCGATCGTCAGGTCGATCAGCTTCAGCAGCACGAAGCTCAGCACGCCGCTGTAGACTAGCGTGATCAGCACGCCCTTCGCCTGCAGCAGCAGGCTGCCGTCGAAGCCGCCGATGTCCTTGACCGCGAACACGCCGGTCAGCAGCGCGCCGAGAATCCCGCCGATGCCGTGCACGCCGAATGCGTCGAGCGAATCGTCGTAGCCGAGCTTCGACTTGAGCCAGGTCGCCGACCAGAAGCACACGACGCCCGCCGCGATACCGATCACGAGCGCGCCCGCCACGCCGACGAAGCCGGCTGCCGGCGTGATCGCCACGAGACCCGCGACCGCGCCCGACACGATGCCGAGCACCGACGGCTTGCCCTTCGCGATCCACTCGGCAAACATCCAGCCGAGCGCCGCGCAGGCGGTGGCGACTTGCGTCGTCAGCATCGCGAAGCCGGCACGGCCGTCGGCCGCGACCGCGGAGCCCGCGTTGAAGCCGAACCAGCCGACCCACAGCATCGAGCCGCCGATCATCGTCAGCACCAGGTTGTGCGGCGCCATCGATTCACGGCCGTAGCCGACGCGCTTGCCGAGCACCAGGCACGACACGAGGCCCGCGATACCGGCGTTGATGTGCACCACCGTGCCGCCCGCGAAGTCGAGCACGCCGTCGGCCGACAGCCAGCCGGTCGGCTCCCACACCATGTGCGCGATCGGCACATAGACGATCAGCGACCAGAGCGTCATGAACACGAGCATCGCCGAGAACTTCATCCGGTCGGCGAACGCGCCGCAGATCAGCGCCGGCGTGATGATCGCGAACGTCATCTGGTAGACGAAGTAGACCGATTCCGGAATCGTCGTCGCGAGGTGGCTGACCGTCAGCGTGGTCGCCTTGTCGCCCTTGATGTAGTTCATGCCGTGCAGGAACACGCGCGACAGCCCGCCGATGAAGCCGTTGCCCGGCGTGAACGCGAGGCTGTAGCCGACCACCGTCCACAGCACCGTGATCACGGCGGTGATCGCGAAGCTCTGCATCACGGTGGCGAGCACGTTCTTCTTGCGGACCATGCCCGCGTAGAACAGCGCGAGGCCGGGGATCGTCATGAACAGCACGAGCGCGGTGGACGTCAGCATCCACGCGGTGTCGCCCGCGCTGATCTTCGACGAATCGACCGAGAACGGTGCGGCGGGCGCAGCCGGGGCGGCCGGCGCGGATGCGGCAGCGGCAGCCGATGCGTCGGAAGCCGTGGCGGCGGGCGCGGATGCGGCCGCGGTGGAACCAGCCGCGGCGGACGCCGCGTCGTCCGCGAGCGCGGAACCGACGCCGGCCGCGATCAGCGAGCCGGCCATCAGCAGGGACATCAGAAGTTTGCGCATCTTGGGTTTCCTCTTGTCGCTTGTCTTTAGTCTGTTCTGTTACAGCGCGTCCGCGCCCGTCTCCCCGGTGCGAATCCGGATCACTTGTTCGATCGGCGTGACGAAGATCTTGCCGTCGCCGATCTTCCCCGTGCGCGCGGCCCGCTCGATCGCTTCCACCGCCTGGTCGACGAGATCGTCGGACACGGCCGCCTCGATCTTCATCTTCGGCAGGAAATCGACCACGTATTCGGCGCCGCGGTACAGCTCGGTATGCCCCTTCTGGCGCCCGAACCCTTTCACCTCCGTCACCGTGATGCCGGAGACGCCAAGCGCCGACAGCGCCTCGCGCGTCTCATCGAGCTTGAACGGCTTGATGATTGCGGTAATGAGTTTCATGAAGTCCTCTCGCTGGGTTGTCCCGTCGAATTGGTTGGAATGTTGTAACGGACTCTTCTCAGCAACTCGCATGCCATGTTGGCCCGAACACCGTCTCGGAGGGCTTCGGAACGGGGTCGTATCCCGCGGTGTAAGGCGCCAAAGCCCGGCCGAATGGCCAACGTCGGCCGGTTTGCTGGCGCGGCGAAAGGATCGTTGCTAGAGTGCACGCACGTCCCGGATCGCCGGGCCATTCACCCATGCGGGCGCCATGCCCGGAATTCGCGCCCCGCGCGCACCATTTCCGGTCATGCGTGCATCATGGGCACGTACGCAACTGAAGATGCACATTTTTTGTGCAAGGAAGGGGAATCACATGAAGCAACCCAGCGACGTTTTCAACGATCTGCAGTCGCGCGTCAGCGATTTGCTGAAAAACTCGCCGGCCAAGGACGTCGAGCGCAACGTGAAGGCCATGCTGTCGCAAGGCTTCTCGAAGCTCGACCTCGTCACGCGCGAGGAATTCGACACTCAGGCGCAGGTGCTCGCCCGCACCCGCGTGCGCCTCGAGGAACTCGAAAAGCGCGTCGCGGAACTCGAGCAGAAGCTCGCCGCGCCGCAGGCCTGACGCCCCACCCGGCCGCAAGGTCCGGGCGCGGGCCGCCTCGTGCGGCTCGCGCCCGCCACCTTCCTCCGCGCTTCGGCGTCCGTCGTTCTTCGCAGCACCTCCGCTCTTCGCAGCCCATCGCTCTTCGCTGTTCGTCGTTCGCAACACCTCGTTCTTTCCCCGCGCCACGCCGGCAAGCGCGCACCGATTTCTCCGATTCCCGCGGCATGCGGCCCCGAACGGCCGTCGCCGCCTGTCATGCAGGAGCCTCGCCATGTCGCTCGCCGTGGTGCGCAGTCGCGCGCCCGCCTCCGGCCGCGCGCCGGACGTCACCGTCGAAGTCCATCTCGCCAACGGGTTGCCGTCGTTCTCGATCGTCGGGCTGCCCGATCTCGAAGTCCGCGAAAGCCGCGAGCGCGTACGCGCCGCGTTGCAGAACTGCGGATTCGAATTCCCGGTGCGCCGCATCACCGTCAATCTCGCGCCGGCCGACCTGCCGAAGGAATCCGGCCGCTTCGACCTGCCGATCGCGCTCGGCATCCTCGCCGCGAACGGCCAGATCCCCGCCGACGCGCTGGCCGGCCGCGAATTCGCCGGTGAGCTATCGCTGACCGGCGCGCTGCGGCCGATGCGCGGCGCGTTCGCGATGGCGTGCGGCGCCGCGCGGGACTGGCGGGCGGGCGCATCCGGCGCGGGCCTTGCCGGCGGTGCGGGCCTGGATGCCGGCGCCTCGCGCGATTCCGTCGCGACATCGCGTCCACCCGAGCTGTACCTGCCGCTCGACAGCGCCGCCGAGGCCGCACTCGTGCCGGGCGTGACCGTATTCGGTGCGCGCGACCTGCCCGCGCTATGTGCGCACCTCGCCGATGCGCCCGACGGACGGCTCGCGCCGGTCGCGGCGCCCTGCCTCGACGGCCTGCCGGCGCCCGCCGCGCCCGACCTCGCGGACGTCGTCGGCCAGCGCGGTGCGCGGCGCGCGCTGGAAGTCGCGGCCGCGGGCGGCCACCACATGCTGATGGTCGGCCCGCCCGGGGCCGGCAAGTCGATGCTGGCCGCGCGCCTGGCCGGCCTCCTGCCGCCGCTGACCGACGACGAGGCGCTGACCTCGGCCGCGCTGCTGTCCGCGAGCCGGCTCGGCTTCTCGCCCGCGCAGTGGCGCCGCCGTCCGTTCCGCTCACCGCATCACTCGTCGAGCGCCGCCGCGCTGGTGGGCGGCCGCAATCCGCCGCAGCCGGGCGAAATCACGCTCGCGCACCTCGGCGTGCTGTTTCTCGACGAACTGCCGGAATTCGACCGGCACGTGCTGGAAATGCTGCGCGAGCCGCTCGAAGCCGGCCGCATCACGATCTCGCGCGCGGCCCAGCAGGCCGACTTCCCCGCCGCGTGCCAGTTGATCGCCGCGATGAATCCGTGCCCGTGCGGCTGGCACGGCGATCCGTCCGGGCGCTGCCGCTGCTCGCCGGACGTGGCCGCCCGCTATCTGCGCAAGCTGTCGGGGCCGCTGCTCGATCGCATCGACATCCAGATCGACCTGCCCGCGCTGTCGCCGGCCGAACTGGCGTCGCGCGCGACGGCGCCCGGCGAGCCGAGCGCCGTGGTGGCCGCCCGCGTCGCGCACGCGCGGGCGCTGCAGCTCGAGCGGCAGGGCAAGACGAATCACATGCTGAGCGGCCGCGAAACCGACGACCTGTGCCGGCCGACCGACGAAGGCGAGCGGTTGCTGCGCGAGGCCGGCGAACGCTTCGGCTGGTCGGCGCGCGCGTATTTCCGCGTGCTGAAGGTCGCGCGGACGATCGCCGATCTGGCCGGCGACCCGCTGCCGACGGCCGCGCAGATCGCCGAGGCGATCCGCTACCGGCGTGCGCTGACGGCGCTATGAGCGCTTGAGGAGGACAAAATCAGGCTGTCAAGACTTGACTTATACACAATTCCACTAATCCGGCCCCGGATCGCGGGTCGCCGCGGCCTTTGCCAGGCCGAATTCGTATCCCGTTGTTTTGATTGACTTTTCTCAAACGGCGCACGGGCGGCCAAACGAGCCGGAAGGCCGTCCGGCGTGGCTGTGCGGGAAATACGCGGGACTTTTCAACAAAGTTATCCACATGCGCTGTGGATAGTCGAAAAACCCTCGCAAAATCCGGCGATTAGCGTCGAAAGCTGCGAATGAACTTTCAGTTGTCACAGCGTGTCTGAGCGCCCTCGCCGGCCGCCGTCAATCGAGTTTGAACGAGCCGAAAAACTGGTCGAGCTGCTCCTGCGCGAGCGGCCCGTCGGCGATCACGACGGCCTGGTATGCGTGCCGGCCGCGCGCGACGAGCCGCGCGACGATCGTCTTGCGCGCGCGATCGCCGCCGGCGGCCGCGCCCGCGATGCGCAGCTCGAGCCCGTTCACCGCGCCGCCGGCGGCAAGCGGCACGGGCACCGACGCCGTCTGCGGCGTGCCTTCGAGGTTGCGCGACAGCCCCGCGCGCAGGAATTCGAGCGCCGCGCGCCGCGTATCGTCGCGGTCGTCGGGCAACGTCAGCGTGCCGACCGCGAATACCGCGCCGTCGACGTGCGCGGCCTGCATCCGCATCGGCATCGACGTACCGCCGAGCGCCACCGGCTGCTCCTCGACGGTCGGCTTCGCCGGCAGGTCGATCGTGTAGCCGGCGTCGTTGTGCAGCGTGCGCCAGTCGTACGACGGGGAGCACGCGGCCAGCACGGCGCTCAGGCAGGCCAGCGCGGCGAAGTGTCGCAGCGGGCGAAAAAGGGGGCGCAACGAATCGGTAACTTCCTTCGGCATGGCGGGGATCGAAGCAGGCAAAACTGGCATTATCCGCCGAACCTGAAATCGGGGATGTGCGGCCGTCGCCGGTGCACACGCCGCATTCGCGCTAAAATGAGCGCCGAATTTCGACGTCCTTTGCATCGTCCGCGTCATCGACTCCGAGAGCACCAGATGAACACCACGCCTCCCGCCCGCCGCAGTACCGGCCCCGTGCGCTACCTCGTCGCGGCCGCCGTCGTCGCGGCGATCGCCGTCGCCGGCTTCTTCGCGTTCAACGGCAAGTCCAGCGTGCCGGACGCGACCTTCACGCTGCTGTCGGGCCAGAAGGTCTCGACCGCCGGCGACCTGAAGGGCAAGGTCTACCTCGTGAACTTCTGGGCGACGAGCTGCGCGACCTGCATGCAGGAAATGCCGCAGATGGTCGATACCTATAATCGCTTCAAGGGTCGGGGGCTGGAATTCGTCGCGGTCGCGATGAACTACGATTCGCCGATGTACGTCGCGAACTACGCGCAGACGCGCCAGTTGCCGTTCAAGGTCGCGCTCGACGACGGCAGCGTCGCGAAGCAGTTCGGCAACGTGCAGCTCACGCCGACGACCTTCGTCGTCGACAAGGACGGCAAGATCCTGAAGCGCTACGTCGGCGCGCCGCAGTTCGCGGAACTCGACGCGCTGCTCAAGAAGGCGCTCGACGGCAACGCGGCCTGAGCACCGCACGACAGGACTCGCAGGGCCGCACGCCGCGCCCCGCTCCGCGAAACGGACCGCAGTGCGGTCCGTTTGCCTTTCAGCGCTCGGTTTCGCCTTTCGCCGACAGCCCATAGCGCTTCATCTTCTCGTACAGCGTCGCCTTGCCGACATGCAGCCGGTCGGCCGTCGCGGCGACCGCGCCGCCCGTCTGGTTCAGCGCCTCGGCGATCACCGCGCGCTCGAACTGCTCGATGCGCTCCTTCAACGTCTGGTCGTTGTCGGCGTCGTCGCCCGCGCCCGATTCCTGCGGCATGTCGGCCACGCCGAGCACGAAGCGGTCGGCCGCGTTGCGCAGCTCGCGCACGTTGCCCGGCCAGTCGCGCTGCATCAGGCTCGCGCGCTGCCGGTCGGTCAGCACCGGCGCGGGCCGCTCGTAGCGCACCGCTGCATCGAGCATGAAGTGTTCGAACAGCGGCACGATGTCCTCGCGGCGCTCGGCGAGCGGCGGCAGCGCGATCGTCACGACGTTGAGCCGGTACAGCAGGTCGCGCCGGAACGTGCCGGCCGCGACGAGCTCGCTCATGTCGCCCTTCGCCGCCGCGACCACGCGGCAGTTCACGCGGATCGGCTGGTTCGAGCCGAGCCGCTCGAGCACGCCGTCCTGCAGCACGCGCAAGAGCTTCACCTGCAACGCGAGCGGCATGCTTTCGATTTCGTCGAGGAACAGCGTGCCGCCGGACGCGTATTCGAGCTTGCCGACGCGCCGCTTCGCGGCGCCGGTGAACGCACCGGGCTCGTAGCCGAACATCTCCGACTCGAACATCGGCTCGGGCAGCGCGCCGCAATTGACCGCGATGAACGGCTTGTCGCGGCGCGGCGACAGCTCGTGCAGGCTGCGCGCGATCAGCTCCTTGCCGGCGCCCGTGTCGCCGTTGATCAGCACCGACGCGTCGGTCGGCGCGACGTTCGCGATCAGCTTGCGCACCTGCTCGATCGCGGGGCTGCGGCCGATGATGCGCGGCGCGACGACGTTCTGCCCGGCCAGCTCGCGCCGCAGCGCGTGGTTCTCGAGCACGAGCTCGCGGCGCTCGAGCGCGCGGCGCACCGTCTCGATCAGGCGCTCGGCCGCGAACGGCTTTTCGATGAAGTCGTACGCGCCGTCGCGCATCGCCTGCACGGCCATCGAGATGTCGCCGTGCCCGGTGACAAGGATCACCGGCACGTCGGGCACGCGCTCGCGGCACTGCGCGAGCACGTCGAGCCCGCTCGCGCCGGGCAGCCGGATGTCGCTGACGATCGCGCCGGCGGTATCCGCGACGATCGCCTTCTCGGCCGCTTCGGCCGACTCGAAGCCGGCAACGTCGAAGCCCGCCAGTTGCAGGCTCTGCACGCTCGCCCGGCGCACGAGCGCATCGTCCTCGATATAGATCACTTGCAGCCGGTTGGCCATCTTGGTCACTTGCTCCTGACAGGCCGCGCGGCGGGCGCGCGGCGCTCGTTGATGCCGGTCGTTCGCCGACCGGGCCTGCGGCCTACGGCCTGCTCACGCTAATGCGAGCCCGCCGGCTCGGACACGGAGTCCGGATGATGCGTGCGGGCGCGCCGCAGCGTCAAGACGAACAGCGCGCCGCCCGACGGGGCGTTGCGTGCGGTCAGCGCGCCGCCCGCGTCGCTCGCGATCGACGACGAGATCGCGAGGCCGAGCCCGAGCCCGCGCCCCATTTCCTTGGTCGTGAAGAACGGCTCGAACAGGCGCGGCAGCAAATCGGGCGCGATGCCGGAGCCGTTGTCGCGCACCTCGACCGCGAGCGTCGCGACCGACACCGCGATCGTCACCTCGATCGCCGGCGCCGCGACGCCGGCCACCGCGTCGAGCGCGTTGCCGAGCAGGTTGATCAGCACCTGTTCGAGGCGCAGGTCCTCACAGCGCGCGACGAGTTCCGGATAGTCTCGCGCCAGATCGAGCGGCGCGTCCTGGGCGGGCGAGACGGTCGCGTCCTGCAGCGTCAGCGTGAGCGCGACGCCGCGCAGGCGTTCGTCGAGCAGCGACAGTACGCTGCGCAGCGCACGCACGACGAGCGCCTGCTCGTTGCGCGGCTTCGCGCGGCCGACGAACAGCTTCAGCTGGTTCGTGATCTTGCCCATCCGCTCGGTGAGCGCGGCGATCGCCTCGAGATTCTCGCGCGCGGCCGCCTGCTCGCCGCGATCGAGCAGCACGCGCGTGTTGTCCGAGAAGCTGCGCAGCGCCGCGAGCGGCTGGTTCAGTTCATGCGTGATGCCGGCCGCCATCTGGCCGAGCGCGGCGAGCTTGCTCGCCTGGATCAGTTCGTCGTGCGCGGCGCGCAGCTCCTGCTCCGCGCGGATCCGGTCGCCGACTTCCTTCTGCAACTGCTCGTTCGCTTCAGACAAATCGGCCGTCCGCTCCTCGACGCGCCGGTTCAGCTCCGCGTATGCCTGCTGGAGCAGCGCGCGGCCGCGGATCATCTCGCGCACGCGGGCGCGGCGCATCCGCCAGTAGAACGCGAGCAGCGCGACCGACACGAAGCCGAAGCCGGTGACGATCGTCGCGTTGCGCGCATCGGCATCGATCGGCGCGATCGGCGCGAGCGTGACGAGCAGCCAGTCGGGCTCGCCGATCCGGCGCTTGCTGGCGAGGAAGCGCGGCGCGCGCCGGCCGGCGCCCAGACGCACGATCTCCGCATCGGCGCCGAGCGTCTGCTCGACGCGCAGCGGCAGCGGCGTGACCGGTTGCTGCGCGTACTGGCGCGTTTCGTAGATCGACGCGGCGACGGGCCCCGTGAGCGGGCGCAGCGTGTGGTATTTCCACGCGGGCACCGACGACAGGAACACGACGCCGTGATCGTCCGCGACGACGAGCGGCTCGGACGCATCGGCGCCCTGGAACCATTCGAGGTTGAGCTTCACGACCACGACGCCCGCGATCTTGCCGTCGCGCCACACGGGCTGCGAGATGTAGTAGCCGGGGTCCCGCGAGATCGTGCCGATCCCGAAGAAGCGGCCGACCCGGCCGTTCATCGCATCGAGGAAATACGGGCGGAAACGGTATTCGATCCCGACGAAGCTGTCGGGCGCGCGCCAGTTGCTGGCGGCGACGCACAGGCCGTCCGCGCCGATCACGTAGGTGACGGTCGCGTGCGCGTGTTCGTTGAGATCTTCGAGATAGCGGTTGACGCGGGCGGTGTAGTCGCCGCGCTTCGGCTCGGCGAGCAGATCCTGCACGTACGGATGGCTGCCGAGCAGATAAGGCAGCGATTCGTAGCGGTCGAGCGTGCTCTTGAGCGCGTTGGTGGTGCGATCGACGCGCACCGCGGCATTGCGCTGCAGCTCGGCGACGCCGCGCTGCCAGGTGACCGTCCACGTGAGCGCGCACGCCGCGACGAGCGCGGCGGCGAGCACGACGAGGATGAGCAGGCGGCGCGTCACGGTCGAGGCTTCCTGGCGATGCGGATCGCCTATTGTGTCATAGGCCTGCGCATCGATACCCCGGCCGCCGCGGGCCGCACGGCCGGCGAGCCGTGCCGCCGCCTGCTCGTTCATCGCGTCAGACGCCGGCCGTCGTCTCGGTCGGCGCGACTTCGCTGCCGCCCTTCAGCGCCTGGCGCAGCTTGTTGCGGTCGAGCTCCTTCTCCCACGCCGACACGACGACGGTCGCCACGCCGTTGCCGACGATGTTGGTCAGCGCACGGCATTCGCTCATGAAGCGGTCGATGCCGAGGATCAGCACCATGCCCGACAGCGGGATCGTCGGCACGACGGCCAGCGTCGCGGCCAGCGTGATGAAGCCCGCGCCCGTCACCCCGCTCGCGCCCTTCGACGTGAGCATCGCGACGGCCAGCAGCGTGAGCTGCTGCATCCACGTCAGCTCGATGTTGGTCGCCTGCGCGATGAACAGCACGGCCATCGTCATGTAGATGTTGGTGCCGTCGAGGTTGAACGAATAGCCGGTCGGCACGACGAGGCCGACGACCGAACGCGAGCAGCCGGCCTTCTCGAGCTTTTCCATCAGCTGCGGCAGCGCGGCTTCCGACGAGCTCGTGCCGAGCACGATCAGCATCTCTTCCTTGATGTACGACACGAAGCGGATGATCGAGAAGCCCGTGGCGCGCGCGATCGCACCGAGCACGACCAGCACGAACACGACCGACGTCAGATAGAACGTGCCGATCAGCTTGAGCAGCGGCACCAGCGAGCCGACGCCGTACTTGCCGATCGTGAACGCCATCGCGCCGAACGCGCCGATCGGGGCCAGCTTCGTGACGATGTGCACGATGCCGAACAGCACGCGCGTCAGGCCGTCGATGAAGTCGGTCACGACCTTGCCGCGCTCGCCGAGGTGCGCGAGCACGCTGCCGAACAGCAGCGCGATCAGCAGGATCTGCAGGATTTCACCCTGCGCGAACGCATCGACCATCGTGTTCGGGATGATGTGCATCAGGAAGTCGACCGTCGACTGCCCGTGCGCCTTCGCCGCGTACGACGCGACGGCCTTGCCGTCGAGCGTCGCCGGATCGATGTTGAAGCCGACGCCCGGACGCAGCAGGTGCGTGGCCGCGAGGCCGAGCAGCAGCGCGAAGGTCGACACGATCTCGAAGTACAGCAGCGCCTTGCCGCCGACGCGGCCGACCTTCTTCATGTCCTCCATGCCGGCGATGCCGGTGACGACCGTACAGAAGATGATCGGGCCGATCACCATCTTGATCAGCTTGATGAAGCCGTCGCCGAGCGGCTTCATGTCGGTGGCGATCGACGGGTAGAAGTGGCCGAGGATCACGCCGACGATGATGGCGAAAATCACCTGCACATAGAGCACTTTGTAGAAGGGTTTCTTCTTCACGATGGTTCCTGCTGAAGTGGATGAGCCGTGGAAACGGCGTCACGCGCGCAGGCGAATGTCTCAGGGGAGAAGGCATTCGCCCGCGCGGCTGCCGTGCCGCAACAAGCGATGCCTCAGGACATCCGGAGGGGGAGGAAGGCATTGGTCATCGGTTGTCTCCTTGGTTTAATAGTCAGGCCGGAGGCCGGCCATGCGCTTTATATTGCAAGGTCGATGCCAGGTTTCCGAAACCCCTCAAGCCATTGTTTTCATTGTATTTCCCATAATGCGGCAGGCAAGGAAATCCGGGATTCCGGATTTCTGGAAAATATCCGTCCGGCGATCCGGACGGACGCATTGTTTCATCGGATGAATCAGTGCTGCACGGCGCGGCTCGCCAGCACGCCCGTCTGCGCGTAGCACTCCTGCCGCGCGAACGCGTCGCGCTCGCGGCGTGCGCGCTCGCCGCGATCCGCGAGCGAGCCGGCCACGATCCCGACGAACGCGAGCGGCACCGACACGAGCGCCGGGTTGTCGAGGAACACCGGCGCGCGTGCGTGGTGCAGCACGTCGCCCCATACCGACGCACGGTTCGCGCGCAGCACGTAGCACGCGGTCAGGCCGATCGCGACCAGGATGATCGCGACGCCCGCGGCGATCCCGACCGTCGTCGTCGCGCCGCGGTACAGCGGCGCGGCGAGCACGTGCGGCGCGAGCGCGACGAGCAGGATGAAGCCGTAGTACGTGGCGATCATCAACGCGGCGAGCGTGAAGCTGAAGCGGCGCCGCACTTGAAGTTGTGGAGCACCACGTCGGCCTGCGCGGCCAGCTCGCGCGCGATGTGCTGGCCGGCTTCCGTCTGCAGGTCGACGCAGGTCGACCGCTTGCTGCGGTTCACGCTGTTGAAATAGGTGGTCTCGGTGTCGCCGATCCGCAGCCCCCAGTCGCGCGTATCGTCGCCGCGCGCCGGATGCTCGACCTTGATCACTTCCGCGCCGAAATCGGCGAGCACCATCGCGCACCACGGGCCTGCCAGCACGCGCGAGAAATCGAGCACCTTCACGCCGGCCAGCGGCAGCGCGCGCGTGTCGTTCGTCATCGTTGTCTCCTCCATGCGCGTTTGCGCGCCGTTATTGTGTCGACAGCGGTTTCGACAGCGGTTTCGACAGCGCGATGTAGCGCGCGAGATGGTGATCCTCGTCGCCAAGTTGATGATCGATCATCACGAGACGCTTCGCGTAATGCGACAGCGGCAGCTCCCACGTCATCCCGATCCCGCCGTGCAGCTGGATGCTTTCTTCCGCGACGAGCGTGCCGATCCGGCCGATGGTGTATTTCGCCGCCGCGAGCGCGCGTTCGCGCACCGCGCGCGGCGCATCGAGCTGCGCGGCCGCGTTGATCACCGCCGAGCGCGCCTGCTCGACTTCGAGCAGCAGGTCGGCCATCCGGTGCTGCAGCGCCTGGAAGCTGCCGATCGGCAGCCCGAACTGCTTGCGCGTGCGCAGGTAGTCGAGCGTGTGCTCCTTCGCGACGTCCATCGCGCCGAGCGCTTCCGCCGACAGCGCGAGCAGCCCGTAGCCGAGCACGCGTTCGAGCAGTTCGGCGCCCGCTTCGCCGTCGTGCGCGTGCGGCGCACCCAGGGCGGCATCGGCCGGCAGCGCGACGCGCTCGAAGCGCACTTCGGCCGCGCGCCCGCCGTCGATCTTCCGGTAATCGCGCAGCGACACGCCCGGCGCATCGGCCGGCACGACGAACAGGCCGATGCCGGCCGCGTCGTCGTCGTTGCCCGACACGCGCGCACTGACGACGAAGAACGCCGCCCGCGCGGCCTGGTCGACGACGCCCTTCGCGCCCGTCAGCACCCAGCCGTCGCTCGACCGTTCGGCGCGCGTGCGCACCGTCGTCAGTTCGTAGTGCGAGCCCGGTTCGTCGTGCGCGAAGGCGGCGCTCGCGCTGCCGTCGATCAGCGCGGCGAGCCGCTCGCGATGCGCATCGCCGCCGGCGAGCGCGAGCGCACGACCCACGAGCAGCGCGCCGAGGAACGGTTCGACGACGAGCCCGCGCCCGAGGCATTCGAACACCACGGCGATGTCGAAGCCCGCGCCGCCGAAGCCGCCGTCGGCTTCGGCGAACAGCGCGCCGACCGCGCCGAGTTCGGCGAAGCGCCGCCACATCGCGCGGTCGAAGCCTTCGGCCGACTGCGCGATGCGCTCGCGCACCGGGAACGCGTACTGTTCGGCGATGAAGCGGTTCAACGTGTCCGCCAGCATCCGGCGGTCTTCTGTGTGCTGGAAATCCATCGTCGCGTCCCTCTTACAGCCCGAGCATCATCTTCGCGATGATGTTCTTCTGGATCTCGTTCGAGCCGCCGAAGATCGACAGCTTGCGGTTGTTGAAATACTGCTGCGCGGCGCTCGCGGCCTCTTCCGGGCCGACCGGCTCGCCGTCGTAATCGGCATCGAGTGCTTCCTCGACGAACGGCTGCGCGTACGGCCCCATCGCGCGCCGCATCAGCGCGGTGATCTCCTGGCGGATCTGCGTGCCGCGGATCTTCAACATCGAGCTTTCCGCGCCCGGCACGCCGCCGCCCGCGACCGCGGCCAGCACGCGCAGGTTGGTCGTGCGCATGTTTTCCAGCTCGATCTCGACGCGGGCAAGCCGCGCCGCGAAGAACGGATCGTCGGCGAGCGGCCGGCCGTGCTTCGCGACTTTCGCGGCGACCGCGCGCAACCGGTCGAGGGCCGCAGTCGAAAAGCCGATCCCCGCGATGTTGGTGCGCTCGTACGTGAGCAGGTATTTCGCGTAGGTCCAGCCGCGGTTCTCTTCGCCGACGAGGTTTTCCACCGGCACGCGCACGTCGGTGAAGAACACCTCGTTCACCTCGTGCTCGCCGTCGAGCGTGATGATCGGGCGAACCTCGACGCCCGGCGTGTTCATGTCGATCAGCAGGAAGCTGATGCCCTCCTGCTTGCGCACGTCGGTCGCGGTGCGCACGAGGCAGAAGATCATGTTCGCGTAGTGGCCGAGCGTGGTCCACGTCTTCTGGCCGTTCACGACGTAGTGATCGCCCTGCGCGTCCACACCTCGCACCGCGCTCGTCTTCACCGCCGCGAGATCGGAGCCGGCGCCCGGCTCCGAATAGCCCTGGCACCACCAGTCGGTGCCGTCGAGAATGCGCGGCAGCCAGTGGCGCTTCTGCGCTTCGCTGCCGTACTTGATCAGCACGGGGCCGAGCATGTTCACGCCGAACGGCACGATGCGCGGCGCGCCGGCAAGCGCGCATTCGTTGTCGAACAGGAATTTCTGCGCGACGCTCCAGCCGGGGCCGCCGTATTCGCGCGGCCAGTGGCTCGCGAGCCAGCCGCGCGCGTTGAGTGTCGCATGCCATTCGCGCATGTCGTCGCGCGTCAGGTGCAGGCCGCCCTTCACCTTGCGCGCGATGCGCTCGGGCAGTTCGGCTTGCAGGAAGCGCTGCACTTCCGTGCGAAACGCTTCCTCTTCGGGAGTGAAATCGAGGTCCATCGTGGGTCCGTGGCGAATGCGGTGGGCGTTCAGTCGATGCGGTTCAGGCTCGCGAAATCCGCGCCGCGCGCGACGAGATCGACGAGCAGCGGCGACGGCTTCCAGAACAGCGGATCTTCGTTCGCGAACGCGCGGATATCGGCGAGCACGTTCGCGAGGCCGACCGTGTCCGCGTAGTGCATCGGGCCGCCGCGATAGCGTGGGAAGCCGTAGCCGTACAGGAACACCGCGTCGACGTCGAGCGGGCGCAGCGCGATCTTCTCGTGCACGACGTTCGCGCCTTCGTTGATCATCGCGGCGAGGTAGCGGCGCAGGATTTCTTCATCGGTGAAGGTGCGCGGCGTGACGCCCTTCCTCGCACGCTCTTCGGCGACGATCGCTTCGACTTCGGGGTCCGGCGTGCCGACGCGCGCGCCGTCCGGATACAGGTAGTAGCCGCGGCCGGTCTTCTGCCCGAACCAGCCGCGCTCGCACAGCCGGTCGGAAATCGCCACGTAGCGCGCGTTCGGATCGCGCGTCGCCGCGCGGCGCTTGCGGGTCGCCCAGCCGATGTCGCCGCCCGCGAGGTCGACTACCTGGAACGGCCCCATCGGGAAGCCGAACGCGCGCACCGCGCGATCGATCTGGTACGGCGACGCGCCGCCCTCCATCAGGTAGTCGGCCGCCGTCCGATAGACGGCGAGGATCCGGTTGCCGATGAAGCCGTCGCACACGCCCGCGCGCACCGGCGTCTTCTTCAGTTGCTTCGCCAGCGCGAACGCGGTCGCGACGACGTCCGGGCTCGCGCGCTTCGGCACCACGATCTCGAGCAGCTTCATCACGTTGGCCGGCGAGAAGAAATGCAGGCCGATCACGTCGGCCGGCCGGTCGATGCTCGCGGCGAGTGCGTCGATGTCGAGATACGACGTATTGGTCGCGAGCACCGCGCCCGGCTTGCACACGCGCGCGAGTTCGGCGAACACGGCCTGCTTCACGGCCATGTCCTCGAACACGGCCTCGATCACGACGTCGGCCTGCGCGAGCGCGTCGTACGACGTGCTGCCCTTGAAGCGCGCGAGCCGCGCCGCGTGGGCGGCCGGCGTCATCCGGCCTTTCGCGACGAGGCCGTCGTACACCTTCTCGACGTGCGCGCGGCCGCGCGCGAGCGACGCGTCGTCGCGCTCGATCATCGTCACCGGCAGCCCGGCGTCGAGCGCCGCGACCGCGATGCCCGCGCCCATCGTGCCGCCGCCGACCACGCCGATCCGCTCGACCGGCCGTGCGCTCGCACGCCGCGCCTCCGGCGCCTTCGCCGCCTCGCGTTCCGCGAAGAACGCATGCACGAGGCCCGCGCGCTGCGGGCTGTCGAGGCACTGCAGGAACAGGCTGCGTTCGAACTTCATCCCCGCGTCGAACGACTGCGTGAGCGCGGCCTCGACCGCGTCGACGATCTTCGCCGGCGAGAAGAGCCCGCGCGATTTCTTCGGTAACTCGGCACGCGCCGCGTCGATCGCGGCCTGCGCGGCCGCGCGGTCGGCCAGGCCCTGCGCGTCGCGCGTGCGACGCACCGGCGCGCCGAGCGACACGAGTTCCTGCGCATACGCGAGCCCTTCGGCGAGCGTGTCGTCGCTGTGCGCGAGGCGATCGACGAGGCCGAGCGCGAGCGCTTCCTCGGCGCTCGCATGACGGCCCGTCAGCATCAGGTCGAGCGCGGCCTTCGCGCCGATCAGGCGCGGCGCGCGCTGCGTGCCGCCCGCGCCGGGCAGCAGGCCGAGCGTCACTTCGGGCAGCCCGAGTTTCGCGCCGGGCACCGCGAGCCGGTAATGCGCGGCCAGCGCGACCTCGAGGCCGCCGCCGAGCGTCGCGCCGTGCAGCGCGACCACGACCGGCTTGGTCCCCGATTCGATCCGTTCGCACACGTCGGGCAGCGACGGCGGCACGGGCGGCTTGCCGAATTCGCGGATGTCGGCGCCCGCGATGAAGTTGCGGCCGGCACCGACGATCAGCACCGCGCGAATCGCGTCGTCGGCGTGCGCGGCGTCGATCGCGTCGGCGAGGCCGCGCCGCACGTCGGCGAGGCCGCGCCGCACGTCGGCGGACAGCGCGTTGACGGGCGGATGGTCGATCGTGACGACGAGCACCTTGTCGCGCCGTTCGCGCGTGACGGTGCCGGCCGTGGGGCTGGCGGGGGAAGCGGTGGAATTCATCGTGTCTCCAGTCGTGCGGTGCGCCGGGCGGCGGGAACCGGTCGCGCGGGCCGGCAGCGCCGGTGCGCGAGCCGGTTCGGGCGGCGCGGGAAACGGTCCGGCGTGGTTGCCGGGCATGACTCGATTCTCGATTGATCGAGATTCGTTGACAATTCCCGCACGCCTTTACAAGCTGTCAAGTCTGGCTTGACACTGAATGCTTTCCGACCGTTTCGGATCGCTTCGGGCCGCTTTGGATCGATTAACGGGACGGATCAGGAGACACCCCGCATGGACCTGAACGCGCTGACGCTGCTCGTCGAGATCCTCGATGCCGGCAATCTCAGCAAGGCCGCGCAGCGGCTCAAGATGAGCCGCGCGAACGTCAGCTACCGGTTGAACCAGCTCGAACGCTCGATCGGGCAGCAGCTCGTGCGGCGCACGACGCGGCGCATGGAGCCAACCGAGATCGGGCTGAAGCTGTACGAGCACGGCCGGCGCATCCGCAACGAGCTGCTCGCCGCGCAGGAATCGGTGACGACGCTCGGCCAGGACCTGCAGGGCCGCGTGCGCTTGTCGGTGCCGAGCGGCTACGGGCAGATGGTGATGTCCGACTGGCTGCTCGCGTTCAAGCGGCGGCATCCGGGCATCGTGCTCGACGTGGTGTTCGAGAATCGCGTGGAAGACCTGATGCGCGACGAAGTCGACATCGCGATCCGCGTGATGTCCGAGCCGCCGCAGAACCTCGTCGCGCGCGACATGGGCGCGGTGCGCTACGTCGCCTGCGCGTCGCCCGCGTTCGCGGCCGCCCACGGGATGCCGGCGAGCCTCGGCGCGCTGGCCGCCGCGCCGGTCGTCACCGCGACGGTGCTGGGGCGGCAGTTGCGAATCGCCGCGTATCTCGGCGACGAGCGCCACGAGGTGCTGCTCGAGCCGACGCTGATTTCGGAGAACTTCCTGTTCCTGCGCCAGGCGATCCTCGCGGGGATCGGCGTCGGCATCGTGCCCGACTACGTGATGCAGGACGACCTGCGGCACGGCGCCGTCGTCACGTCGCTCGACGCGTACCGGCTCAGCATCTTCGGCACCCACATGTACATGCTCTACATGCCGAACCGCCACCACACGCGCGCGACGTCGACGTTCATAGAGTTCATCCTCGAACAGGCCGGAAAGACCGGCCGGGGCGGGCCCGGCGGGGTGCGTCAGGGTTTCCTGTCGGATGACAAGCCGCCGGGCACGCGGTGACAATAGCGCGCCGGGGCGGGCAGCGCCGTTGCGCCCGCGCCGACGTCAACCTCAACATCGACGCCGCCGTCTCCTTCGAATTCACTGCTGCCGAGGGTTCCATGTTCGACCGGATTCGTCCGCATTCGCGTCCCTGGACGCTGCTCGCCGTCGTCGCGTTCGTCGCGTTCAATGCCGGCTGCACGTCCCCGTCCGCGCCGTCGGGCGCCGTCGTCCCGGTCGCCGCTGCATCGGGCGCGGCCGTCCCGCTGCCGGGCGTTCACGCGCCCGAACTGTCGTCCGGCTGGACCGACAAGCCGGGCTGGACCTCGCAGCACTTCATGATCGCGGCCGCGAACCCGCTCGCGACGCAAGCCGGCTACGACATGCTGAAGGCCGGCGGCACCGCGATCGACGCGGCCATCGCGACGCAGATGGTGCTCACGCTCGTCGAGCCGCAATCGTCGGGCATCGGCGGCGGCGCGTTCATGCTGTACTTCGACGGCAAGGCGACGCAGGCGTACGACGGCCGCGAGACCGCGCCGGCCGCCGCGACCGAGCGCCTCTTCTACGGGCCGACCGGCCAGCCGATGGGCTTCTACGAAGGCGTCGTCGGCGGCCGCTCGGTCGGCACGCCGGGCGTGCTGCGCATGCTCGAGGCCGCGCACCGCGCGCACGGCAAGCTGCCGTGGCGCCGGCTATTCCAGCCGGCCATCCGGCTCGCCGAGCGCGGCTTCACGATCAGCCCGCGCCTGGCGATGCTGATCGCGAACGACAAGTACCTGAGCAACGACCCGGCCGCCCGCGCGTACTTCTACAACGCCGACGGCACGCCGAAGGCCGCCGGCACGGTGCTGAAGAACCCGGCGCTCGCGACGGTGCTGCGCCAGGTCGCCGACCGCGGCGCGAACGCGTTCTACAGCGGCGCGATCGCGCGCGACATCGTCACGAAGGTGCGCAAGCACCCGACCAACCCGGGACTGCTGTCGCTGCAGGATCTCGCGCGCTACAAGGCAAAGGTGCGCGCGCCGCTGTGCGCCGACTACCGGCGCTCGGTCGTGTGCGGGATGCCGCCGCCGTCGTCGGGCGGCCTCGCGATCGCGCAGATGCTCGGCATCCTCGCAGCGATGCCCGACTGGCAGCAGATCGGCGCGCAGAAGCCGGTGCGCAACGAGGTCGGCTACGAGCCGACGCCGTTCGCCGCGCACCTGTTCAGCGAAGCCGGGCGCCTCGCGTATGCGGACCGCGCACGCTACGTGGCCGATCCCGATTTCGTGCCGCTGCCGGGCGGCAACTGGGCGAGCCTCACCGACAAGACCTATCTCGCGCAGCGCGCGCGGCTGATCGGCGACGCCAGCATGGGCGTCGCGCAGGCCGGCACGCCGCAGGGCGCGACGCTCGCGCTGGCCGACGATCGCAGCCCCGAATGGCCGTCGACCTCCGACATCGCGATCGTCGATCGCTACGGGCAGGCGCTCTCGATGACGACCAGCATCGAGGATGCGTTCGGCTCGCGGCTGATGGTGCGCGGCTTCATGCTGAACAACCAGCTCACCGATTTCTCGTTCGTATCGAACGACAACGGCCGTCCGGTCGCGAACCGCGTGCAGCCCGGCAAGCGGCCGCGCTCGGCGATGTCGCCGGAACTCGTGTTCGACCAGAAGACGAAGCAGGTGACGATGATCGTCGGCTCGGCCGGCGGCCCGGCGATCATCAACCACGTCGCGAAGACGCTGGTCGGCGTGCTCGACTGGGGGATGACGATGCAGCAGGCGATCGCGCTGCCGAACTTCGGGTCGATGAACGGGCCGACGCAACTCGAACGCGGGCGCGTGTCGGACGCGCTCGCCGACGGGCTGAAGGGCCGCGGGCACGACGTGCGGATCGTCGAGATGAACTCGGGGCTGCAGGGGATCCAGCGGCTGAACGTGCAAGGGCAGACGGTGTGGTTCGGCGGGGCGGACCCGCGGCGCGAAGGCGTGGCGATGGGGGAATGAGGGCGAACGACGTCCCTCCGTGGCGGTGTGCGCGAATCGGCGCGCACCGCCTTCCTGTCGGGACCTATCCGTGATTTCGTGGGCGAGGCATATCATGAGGTGTAAAAGTCATGGATATGCCAATGAAGAAGAAACGGCAAACTGTAGCGCGTCAGGCGGCGGCTCGCGGGCCGCTGCCTGAACTGC